>JASBYO010000010.1 GCA_029983925.1 Flexilinea sp. | reverse complement strand
GCTGGCTGCTGATTTGGCGGAACCGGCGCGACGTGATGCTGATTTATAACCGCGAGGTTTCATAAAGAGACCGTCCCCAAAGGCGGAATTCCAAAATATTCTTGAGAATAATGTCAAATCATTTCTTTTTAATTTTAGAGTGAGTGACGCTGCGGCTTTTGTGATTGACCCGAAAAACAGGGACGGATGGCGAGGAGGATATTTTCAGCCGAAAATCTCCTCCTCCGCATAAAATGATTCAAAGTCAGCGCATTGAGATACCCGCTTGTCCTCGCAGGTGTCCCGTTCCTGCGCCTAAGCGCGTAGGAACGGGTAGGGGGAGATCCATGCACTGAAAAATAAGCGGGGAAATTTCGTTGCAATAGAATTCGTTTTGAGACACCCTCAAATTTATATCACGACAAACATCCAGCGCAATTTTACTCAACAAAGCTGAACTCGATATCGCCGCTGACCGTCTTAATTTCGCAGTCTCCTCCGGAAACGGACGGAGGAACGTCTACGCGCCCGCTCGTCGTCTCGGCAAAGAATATTTTCTCGGAAAGCAACGAACCGATCATATCGCCGCTGACCGATTTCAGCCGGAGCGAATCCGCGTCGCAGTCCTCAAGACGGATCGAACCGCTTACGGTTTCCAACTGAAGCTTTCCGCTCGCGACGACGTCCGCTAAGCGGATCATTCCGTCGATCGCATGAGCCGACAGCCCTGAGACGCGAATCTCGGAAAGTTCAATGTCGCCACTGGTCGTCTGCGCGGTCAATTCTTTGGGATTTGTCGTTTCGATCTTCAGGTCTCCGCTGACGCTTTTCAGAGACAAGGATTCGCCGACGGCGGAAGCGAAGTCGATTTCGCCGCTGACGCTTTCGAGCGCAGCATTTTCAAACGAAAAACCGGACGGAATATCGATATTCCCGCTAACATTCTTTATTTCGAGCGCCGTAAAAGATTTTTCCGGAAGATAAACGTCAAGTTTCAAGCCGTCCTCAAAAATGTTAAAACCGATACGATCGAACCAATTCCGTTTGTCGATCCTGTTCAGCGTCAGCGTTCCGTTTTCGATGGATACAGAATGGGAAATATCTTTGCTCTCATGGCATACGATCTTAGCTGATTTTTCGTCCCAAAGATAAAAGCGGACGTCGAACTCTGCGGTCCTGATCGAAAGATTAGTGAAATTTTCGTCAGCCACGTAAGTTTCGATACCGAACGTCAGCCTATTCAGCTTTCTCAGGTCAAACTTAATCGTCGTCATCGCGGCGAGAACGACCGTTAATCCGACGCCGATCAGTAAGATCGCGACGATCCATGAATTTTTATTCGATTTCTTCATAAAACATATCCTTTCTTAAATAAAGCAGGATTTTATCCGTCTGATCATTCTTTTGCTCAACGTCAACATCCCTTCCGCCGCCCGACTTGAGCCGGAAAACCAGAGAATCGCGAGACCGGCGCAAATCAAACCCATACCGATCGCGACGCCCGCCTTGGGCCAGTTCCCGGTCAGAAGGTAAGCGGGAAAACTGGAAATCCCCAACAGCGCGCATCCCGCCAACAGGACTTCAATCAGGTACAGCAACACCACAATTACCCAAATCAGGAAATACAGCGTCAGCGCCATGATTACGACGGAAATCAGGAGCGGCAGCCATAGCGGCGCTCCCAAAATCAGCAGGATAATCTCCCATGCTGCTAAAGCGCGGTTGGGGCTGACCTTCGCCTTGACCAATTTCGGCAGTGGCGTCTCCATCAAAATATGGGAAACGACTTGACCGACAGGGCCGATCATTTCCGTCGCTTCCGCTTCCGTCAATCCGTCTTCCATCCGATCGTCGATCATTTCGCTATAAAATTCGATTGAGGCGTCGATATCCGCTTGGGGAAGTCCGTTCAACCCTTTCCGCAGCGCGGTTAAAAATTCGGATTTACGCATCGCATCATTCCTCTCTGATAATAAATCGGTAAATTTGCATGATTTCGTTCCATTCTTGCTTGAAGTCTTCGATCCGTCCAACCCCCGACGGAGTGATCCGATAGTATTTCCTTAATCGTCCGTTATGTTCAACGATTCGTACCGTTAAGAGTTCCGCCGCTTCTAACCTTCTCAGAATCGGATATAACGTCGATTCGGATATCTCAACATAAGGCCGGATATCTTTAATAATCCGATAGCCGTACGAATCTTCATTCTTAATCGCCGCCAACACGCATACATCCAATAGCCCGCGTTTCAACTGAATATCCATCGTTCGCTTATACCTCCTTTCGCACTATATTATACGAAGCATAGTATACGTCGTCAATAGAATTCTCTCATAAGTCGAGAAGTTAAAATATTTTCGAAAATATCATTAAAAATTCTTTTGAATTGTCAGCGTGTTAACACATGATCACAATGTATAAAATAAAAAAGACGGACGATCGGAACAGGTGAAATTTCCGCGGCGTCTGTTTTACAAAAAACCTCCATGTCGGAGGGGATGAAGCCTCCGCTTTTCCCGGCGATGAAGCGCGTTGGGAAAAGCGGAAGGATGAACGGCGGCCGCTTGGGTCCGAAAGGATAAACTGACGCGCCGATGGTTAAGAAAACGGATTCCGTCCGAATAAAAATTTTTTTGATACAGCCCGGCAAACGTCAAAGGACCCGTAAACCGCAGACTCTCAAAATAACGGGGTAATTCCGAAATATTAAGTGTTTAAAAACAGCGAACTTACCGGAACGAGGCCCCGCATGATACGACTTCATCCAACCGACCTAACGGGAAAACGGTTCGGACATTCCCGGCGCGATTATCGTATCCTGCGCGCCGAGCTACTTACCGCCCTGATTCGGATCGTCGGCGCCCGATTGCTTGATCCAACCCTGACGGAAGGCGTTCAGCAATTTTTTCAAGTCCTGCGTTTTTCGTTCCAACCGTTTCCCAACGTCGGAATCGCCGACCTTCAGGCGGTCCTGCGGCGCGTCAAAAACTTCTTCCTGCGAGAGAATATCGCTGTTATTCGAAATCGCCGCGTCAAGTCCCGGGAACGGTTCATGCGCCGCAATGCGCATCCCGTATGAATCGTAAATCAGCGTATATCCGGCGATCCCGGTTTTGGGTTGATAGGCCTTGCAGAAGCCGCCGTCGATAACGATAATTTTTCCGCCGCCTTTAATCGGCGACTCGCCCTTCTGCGCCGCGACCGGGACATGACCGTTAATAATATGACCGACGGTCGGGTTCAACTCGAACGCTTCGAATAAAATATCGGCGAAACCGGGATCGTCGATCATCTTGTAGTATGGGTTATCGGCTTCTTTCCAGGTCGCATGATCCTCGATAAAAAGCCGCTCGAAAGTGGTAATATGATCCCGGCCGAAGAGCGGCGAATTCCGTCCGCACCAAAGGAACCACAAAAAGTCCATACCGTCGGCCTTTTCCTGCGAACCCGGATCAGCGTAATAGCCTTGACGCGCTAACGTTTCGGCGGCTTCAAAAAGCGCGCGCCCGCTGACGCGTTCGCCGGCGATTTCCATCTCCATAAAACTTCCGTCAGCGTTCATCGGAACGCAGCCATGGAACATAAGATTGCCGTTGAACACGAGATGGATCGAACCGACGCCGTAAATAAAGCGGACATGCGCCTGAAGTTTATAGCTGTTTGTAAAAGAAGTGACGAGCTGCCGAACGATCGACGCTTCGTACCCGGTCAGTTCGTACGGTTTTTTCGGATTGACGGTTTTTAAGTCGGCGACGTCAATTTCATAAGCTTTCCCGTAGATTTGAATCGTTCCGGCGCTGAAGTCGATCCGTTCCAGCAGCTTACGGTCGTCCATGTTATATTCCGGGTGACGCTCGATAAGCTGGCCTTCGAGCTTGAAAAGCAGGATCGCAACCGCGTGATACATCTTTGACAGCAGCGTAATATCTTTCGAATGATGAACCGTTTCGCTTTGTTTCAGCGCGAAACGCGGCGAAGCCGGGTACGTTTCTTGAGCGAAAATCGCTAACGGACGCAGATTAATCCCGTAAGCCGTTTCGAGACTATCCAGATTGCCGTACTTAATCGCGTTAAAAAGAACCGCCGCGATACAAGCCGGCGATCCGGCTGCGGCCCCCATCCATAACACGTCATGGTTGCCCCATTGAATATCGACGGCGTGATGGTCCATCAGACGTTCGATAATAATATCCGGACGCTGGCCGCGATCGAAGAGGTCGCCGACGATATGAAGATGATCGACGATCAGGCGTTTAATGACGGTTGCGATAGCGACGATCATGTCCTCGGCGCTGCCGATTTCGATAATCGTCTGAATAATTTGTTCGTAGTATTCTTCGCGCTGGGTATCTTCCGCGTTGATAAGCTCGTTGATAATAAACGCGTATTCCGGCGGAATCGCGCGGCGGACTTTTCGCCGCGAATACTTGAGCGATACGAGATGGCAGACTTCGATCAGCTGATGGAGCGTGACAAGATACCATTCGCCGATATTCTCGATACCGTTATCCTTAAGCTCTTTTAATTTCTCTTCCGGATAATAGATGAGCGTCGATAGCTGAGCGCGCTCGGTCGAGGTCAATACTTTTCCGTAAAGCTTATCGACCTTCTGGCGGATTTCTCCCGAGGCGTTGTTTAAAATATGAATAAAAGCCTCATATTCGCCATGAAGATCCGACATGAAATGCTCGGTGCCTTTCGGGAGTTGACGCAGCGCCTCATAGTTAATTATTTCGGTCGCCGCAGACTGGATCGTCGGATATTTTTCGGCTAAGAGTTCAAGATATTTTCTTTCTGAAAATCTTTTTTCCTGATTCATGAGGTTAATTTCCCTTCGTTTCTTTAAATTTACGGCGACGAAAAATTCGTCGTTAATGTTGATTTTACACCCTGAATCTCTATAAATGGAAATGTAGTATGGACGAATCTCCGGACCATAAAGTTTTCGCAAGAGATTCCGCCTGAATATGATATTTGTCCAAAAAAGCATCGATAACAATATGACAAAAACAATGAGATTTGTACTTTTCGGTTACAGCAAGTGTAAGTATAATGAAATTACCTTTGCTCAAAGAATTATTTTAAGGAGTCAATAATGCAAAAGAAAATTATGGTAGTTTTGTCGTTAATGCTCGTATTCGTTATGGCGAGCGCCGTTTCCGCTCAGGAAACGTTTAAAATCGGATATCTCTGCAACAATTTTAATGATACGTTCCAGACTGTTATCGAGGGTTACGCAAAAGCTTTAGCCGAAAAGGAAGGCGTCGAATACGTTTATGCCGACGGCGGCGAAGATATCCTGAAACAGCAGGATCAGATCCACGCTTTTATCGCTGAGGGCGTCGACGCGTTAATCGTCGTTCCGATCGATACCAGCGCCGTCGAACCGATTATCGAAGCCGCGGCGGCGGCAAAGATCCCGCTCGTATTCGTCAACCGCAACCCGTTCGCCGATCTTGATCCGGAGGAATACCCGGAAAATACCTATTACGTCGGTTCGGAAGAAACGGACGCCGGTAAGTTCCAGGCGGAGTACGCGCTCGAACTGCTCGGCGAAAAAGACGAGATCGGATACGCGATCCTCGTCGGGATCCTCTCGAACCAAGGCGCGATCGCCCGAACGCAAGGCAATAAGGACGCGCTCGAAACGTTCAAGAATTATAAATTCCTCGCGGAACAAAACGGCGACTGGCAGCGCGATCAGGGAATGACGATCACGGAGAACTGGCTGACCGCTTACGGCGATGAACTGAAACTGATCCTCGCCAATAATGACGAGATGGCGTTAGGCGCGGTCGAAGCGACCGAAGCCGCCGGACGCGAAGATATCGTGATCATGGGCGTCGACTTGATCCCCGACGCGAAACAGGCGATTATCGACGGACGTTTAGACGCTTCCGTGATGCAGGACGGGAAAGGACAGGGCGAAGGCGCGATGATGGTCGCGTTGGCGGCGCTCCGCGGCGAAGAGCCGGATCCGTATACAAAAGTTCCCTTCGTTTTAGCGACGCCGGAAAATATTGCCGACTTCGAATAGCGGATGTTCTTTTCAGGTTGCTAACGACTTGTTTGGAAGAGGAGGCCTTCTAAGAGGGCTTTCCTCTTTCTTCCTATAATCGCGAGAAGGCGAGAAAGGAAAAACGGCATGAATGATACTCCGTTGCTGACCATGAAAGGAATCGTCAAGCGTTTTCCCGGCGTGAACGCGTTGAAAAATGTTTCGCTCGAAATCGCGCGCGGCGAGGTTCATGCGCTTTTGGGCGAAAACGGCGCGGGAAAATCGACCTTGATGAAATGCCTCCTGGGAATTTATCAGCCGGACGGCGGCGAAATCATTTTCGACGGGGAACATCTTGAACATACGACGACGGCGAACGCGCTGAAAAAGGGAATTTCGATGATCCATCAGGAATTGTCCCCGGTTCTCCATCGTCCGATCATGGAGAATATTTGGCTCGGGCGGGAACCGGTCAATCGGTTCGGTCTCATTGACCACGCGAAAATGGCGGAGATGAGCCGCGAAGTTTTGAATCGGATCGATTTCGATATCGACCCAACGATTCATATGTCGGAATTGACCGTCGCGAAGATGCAGATGGTCGAAATCGCGAAGGCGATCTCGTATGACGCGAAGCTGATTATCATGGATGAGCCTTCGTCGGCGCTGACGGAACATGAGCAAAAGCAGCTTTTCAAAATTATCAACCGCGTCCGCGCCGAAGGAACGTCGATTATTTATATATCGCACCGTTTGAACGAAATCATGGAAATAGCCGATCGCGCGACCGTTTTGCGCGACGGCGAATACATCGGCACGCGCCGGATTGAAGACCTGACGATGGACGATATGATTACCATGATGATCGGACGCGAATTATCCGATCTCTATCCGAAAGTCGAAAACGAGATCGGCGAACCCGTGCTTGAAGTCCGCGGATTAAGTCATGAAAAATATTTTAAAGACGTATCCTTTACGCTCCACAGCGGCGAAATTCTCGGTATCGCCGGGCTCGTCGGGGCAGGACGGACCGAGGTCGTCGAAACGATTTTCGGGATTCGCCCGAAAATAGCGGGCGAAATTCGGATTCATGGGGAAAAAGTCGAGATCCATCAGCCGACCGACGCGATTCATCATCGCATGGCGTTCTTGACGGAAGACCGGCGCCAAAACGGGATTTACGGTCCGCTGCCGATTCATGTCAACGTGGCGATTTCGAGTTACGATGAGTTCCTGAACCGTCTGGGACTGATCGACCAGAAAGAAGTTGACCGCGGTTGCGACGATTTCGTCGGCAAGATGCAAATTAAAACGCCGTCCCTGAATACCAAAATCGAAAATCTGAGCGGCGGCAACCAACAGAAAGTTCTCCTGGCCCGTTGGTTGATGACGCAGCCGGAAATTCTTTTCCTCGACGAGCCGACGCGCGGAATCGATATCGGCGCGAAAGCGGAGATTTATAAATTGATGACGTTGCTGGCGAAGGAAGGGAAAAGTATTCTGATGGTCTCGTCGGAGATGCCCGAGGTTTTGGGGATGAGCGATCGGATCCTCGTTATGCACGAGGGGAAAGTTACCGGAATTCTTGACAATACGCCGGATCTTACCCAGGATACGATTCTCCGGTACGCTACCGGAACGGTAACCCAGCCCGGCGTCTGACGCCGTATTTTATAACGAAAGAGATTCACATGAAACCGCAACAGTTAACGCTCAAAACGATTCTCAATAAATACGGCATCACGATCGTATTATTGGCGATGATTTTGTTTCTGTCAATCCTGAAACCGAATTTCCGGACCTGGAATAACCTGCTGAATATTCTGACGCAGGCGTCCATTTATGGGATTCTGTCGCTTGGGATGACGTTCGTGATTATTTCGAAAGGGATCGATCTTTCCGTCGGTTCGATCGTCGCGCTGTCGGCGGTCGTCGCCGCTTCTTTAGGCCAGGCCGCCAATGCCGCGAATAAAGTTTATCCGGATCTCGGCGCGCTGCCGATAATTGTCCCGATTGCCGCGGCGTTATTGATCGGAACGCTTTGCGGCGCGATTAATGGATCGCTCGTCGCTTATACCGGAATTCCGGCGTTTATCGCGACGCTGGGAATGACGACGATTGCGCGCGGCGCGACGTACTTATATACGAATGGAAAGCCTATCAGTACGCTGATTCCCGATTTTAAATTCATCGGCCAAGGCCGTTTTCTGCGCGTCCCGATGCCGGGCTGGATTTATATCGTTATGATCCTGATTACCTGGACGCTTCTCTCCCAGACGCGCTTCGGGAAACGCACTTACGCCATCGGCGGGAATATCAACGCGGCGCAGGTTTCCGGCGTCAACGTCAAAGGCACGCTGGTCGCAGTTTATACGCTGATGGGGGTTCTCTGCGGCGTGGCCGCGATCGTCTCGACCGGGCGCATGGTTTCCGCTCAGCCGGGCTTGGCGACCGGGTATGAACTAACCGCGATCGCTTCGACGACGATCGGCGGAACGAGCCATTCCGGCGGGATCGGAACGATCGGCGGCGCCGTGATCGGCGCGCTGGTTCTTTCGGTCATGCGCAACGGGATGACGCTGATGGGCGTTCATTCCTATTGGCAGCAGATTGTCGAAGGTCTGGTCATTATCCTGTCGGTTATCTTCGATATGCGAAAGAACGCGCGCAAGAGTTGATCGGCGTTTAAGATAATAAGCGAAAATAGCGCGGCGATAAAAAAAGCTGCGCTATTTTATTTCTTTCCTTCTTTCGGCTTTTTTATCAAAACCCTCTCCTTACGGAGCAGGTCGCGGATCGCTGCGCGCGACGGTTCTGTAAACTTCTCTAACAATTTTCTTGCGATCCGCGGCGCCATCGGGCCTCTTTCGTTGCTCTCCATCATCAGACGGATCGTATACGACGTTTCAACAGGCGACCGCGCCAATAAATTCTCGGTTAATTCGAGCAATTCCGGCTGCAGCGTTGTCGATCCGTTTCTCAGCAGCGACTCCAACAGCGTAAATACAGCCGGAAGATTCTGGAATTCGGCGAATTCGACCAGATAGATCAAAACCTCAATTCCTAACGCCTGATCGCCGGTATTCGACGACGCGGCCCAAAGGCGCGCCTGATCCAACAATCTTTCCGTGTCCGTACGCCGAACAAGGCTGCCGGCGCTGCGAATAAATACGCGCAGCTCTGCCGTTTCGTGACGTTGCCGCGCCCAGTCTTCGATCCGCTGAAAAACGGCGTCGCTATAAGAAATCGGCGCCAGGCCCAGAATTCTTGCCGCAATCGTCCGAACTTCAAGCGTTTCCGAATTCATCAGCCTGTCGCTAAGGTTTAACGCCGCTTCCGGCTGGTCCGCGACCGTTCGAAAAAGCGCGACTTCCAATTCGCGCAAAACGATCAGCGGAACGCTGAGATCGCCCGTTTTCGCCGTTTGAAGGATGGCGGCGCCTGCGGGGTTCCGGCTCGTTCGATACTTATCGAATAATTCATACAACGCTTTTTCAAACGCGGCCGGATCGGTAAAATTCCACATCAGCGCGTTGATTTCTTTTCGGAGTTGAAGTAGGTTTACGGCTGCCATGATTCGCTCGCGATTAAGCTTTTTTCATCTTTCATTCTACCGTAAAGCGCCGCCGCGGCTGTCGGTTCATGGCGGACGATATCTTAAATCAGGATGAGAAGAGGCTGTCGTAAATGCCAAAGCGCGACAGCCTCTGTATCTTTCAGCACATCTTAGAAGTGAAAAAAATTAATAAGCTTTCGAAAAATATGTCCTGCGATCCGTCTCTTTTCCGCAGACGACGCAAGCGCCTTTCTGGCTGCGATCCTGATCGAACGGCTGGCAGCGGCTCGTCGCTTTCGTTTCTTCCTTTATTTTCGCTTCGCAGTCGGCGCAGCCGCACCAGAAGGCGTTCGCCCAACCGGATTCGACGACCTGTTTCAGTTCGTCATAAGACGATACGTCATGAATATTCGCGTCGCGGAAATCGGTCGCGCGCTTCAATAACGCGGCCTGAATCGTATCGAGAAGGTCCTGAACCTGCCCGGCTAACTGATCTTGAGACAGGATAGATTTTCCGGCGCGTCCCGGGATATCGCGCCGCGCCGCCATGACGGAATTCTTTTCGACGTCCTTCGGCCCAATTTCGAGCCGAAGCGGAACGCCGCGCAGTTCCCATTCATGATACTTAAAGCCCGGCGTGACTTCGGTTCGGTCGTCGACCTTAACCCTGAAGCCGCTTAATTGTTTGCGGACGCTTTCAACCGCCTCCATGACCTTCGAACGTTCTTCTTCGTTCTTATAAATCGGAACGATAACGACCTGATACGGCGCCAAACGCGGCGGAAGAATGAGTCCGTTATCGTCGCCGTGCGTCATGATAATCGCGCCGACGAATCGCGTCGAAACGCCCCAGGACGTCGTCCAACAGTATTGAAGGGTATTGTTCTGGTCAAGATATTTGATATCGAAGGCTTTAGCGAAATTCTGGCCCAAGTTATGGCTCGTTCCCGCCTGAAGCGCTTTCGTATCGCCCATCATGGCTTCAATCGAGTAAGTATTGACCGCGCCGGCGAATTTCTCCGACTCAGATTTAACGCCCTTGATAACCGGAACGGCCGCTTCATTTATCGCGAAGTCGGCGTAGACGTCGAGCATGCGCAGCGTTTCCTCCTGCGCTTCCTCAGCCGTCGCGTGCGCCGTATGACCTTCCTGCCAGAAAAATTCCAGCGTCCGCAGGAATAACCGCGTCCGCATCTCCCAACGGACAACATTCGCCCATTGGTTAATCAGGACCGGCAGGTCGCGATAGCTTTTAATCCATTTAGCGTACATATGACCGATGATCGTTTCCGATGTCGGCCGAATGACGAGGGGCTCGTCCAGCTCCTGTCCGCCGCCGACGGTTACGACCGCTAATTCAGGCGAAAACCCTTCGACATGCTCTTTCTCTTTTTCGAAGAAGCTCTTCGGGATTAGCATCGGGAAAGCGGCGTTGACATGGCCGGTTTCCTTGAAGCGCCGATCCAATTGCGATTGCATATTTTCCCACAGCGCCCAGCCGTACGGTTTGACGACCATACAGCCGCGAACCGGCGAATAATCGGCCAGATCGGCGCGCAGGACAACCTGGTTATACCATTCGGAGAAGTTTTCTTTTTGCGAGGTCAGTTTTTCGTCAGCCATTTTTGTATTCGTTCCATTTCTTTATTTTTCAGCGGCCAAAACGTCCAACGCCGCCTGCGCGGATTCGCGCTGCGCTTCGTGATATTCCGGATCAATGACCATGACGCGCAGATGCGCCAGACAGCCGCGCCGTTCCGCTTCCGATGCCGAACGGTACGCCGAACGGATCTTGTCTCGATCGCGGGATAAGATGTCGTTCCAAAATTGTTCCAACCAGTCGTTCGCTTCCGTCATTTCGTTTCAGCTCGTTTCATGCATTGCAGATTCGCAATCATTTTACCATTGTTTCGATTTCGATCGCCCGACGGCGGGACCAAGGCCTGATGGGCTTTTCTCCGCGCGGGAAAAGCCGTTCAGATACGGTCCGTCATTCGCCGTTCGGAAAATGATCCGGCCGCGTCCGCGTCCCGACGTACATTAGATGATGACTGTACGGGAAGTGTTGTTCTTTTTCACAATAACCGCAGCGAAATCTCCAAATATCTTTACCGAACTACCGCGGATGCCGATTCAATATCGGGCAGCGCGCCCGCAGGGAGCAGCCTTGCCGAAAAATTCCGCTTCCATACCGTTCGAATAAGCTCCTGAAATTATAAGGTTCGGTTTTCCCTGACGGATTCGGTATACAGCATCGTGATTTTTCCCGGCATCGCGACGCTCAAGACAATTTTCCATCCGTTCCGCGCCAGAAACGCTTCGTATTCTTCCTTCGTCCACTGATGTTGAAATTCAATCCCGACGGTTTTCAGGAACGACGACCAAAGACGGCTTCCCCGACCTTGTCCATGGTGGATAAAATTCGGCGCGATCAGAATTCCGCCCGGACGTAAAACGCGGTCGATTTCTTCCAGCGCTTTTTCCGAGTTCGGTATAACATGCAGCGCGTTCGCGATCAGAACGACGTCAAACGACGCGTCTTCGTACGGCAAATTTGTCGCGTCGGCAACCTCAAACGTCAGATTCGGCGGGATATCGCCTTTCCGCGCTTCCCGGATCATCCCCTCCGCGTAATCGGTCGCGACCATCTTTTCCGTTTCCGCGGCGACGCGTTTCGCCAGCAGCCCCGGTCCGGTCGCTATCTCCAAAACAACTTTCCCGCGGATCACCTCCGGGACGCGCTCGTACATGAACCGGTAGACGTTTACATCCCCGCGCATCAATAATCTATACAGCGGCGCGTAACGGTCCCAAACATTTTTTTTCATCAGCATTTCCCCCATTTTTTCATATACTTTGCGCCGAAGCGTTCAGGCTTTTCCAAATCCGCGCCGCTCTTCCGATCAAACGACCCAAATCGGATTCGAAATCAAAACCGGCAGCGGCGGCAGCCCCGGAACAAGCGAACGCAGCGTCTCCACGCGGACAAAACCGGACGTCTCGAGCGGAAAATCAAGCCGCGCCGAGCCGTCGTTATCCGCGACCAGCGCGTCAATCGTTTCGGTCGCGGTTACGATCCTGACGATATCGCCCGCGCGCAGCCTTTCCAGCGAAAGCCGCACCGTCAGATTCCCGTCCGAAACGGCGCAGCCGCCGATCCTTGCGTCTCCAACGCTGAAATCTACCGTCGGGCCGGAAGGCTCGAACGTGATAAATCCGGCGCCGTTTCGGATCGCCGTCAACAGATCCTGACGGCCGCGCGATTCAGCGTAAACGCCGACCGTCGGCCCGCCGAGGAAGCGGAATATCGTATCGCGGTGATAATCGCTCCCGCCCCATGCCGGGATACGCTCCCCTGCGCAGAGCAGCCGGTGCCATAACGCGATCGCCCGCTGATTCGCCGTCCGCATCGGTCCGTTCCAGACTTCAAGATAGTCGTACGGGAGCGCGCTCAGGTCGAACTTGAACGGGACATTTTCATCAAACGGGTGATTAATTCCGATCAGGAGCCCCGCCGCTTTCGCCGCGCGGAACCTTTCGCGGACTTCCGCTTCCGTATTCACCGCAAATCCGATTTCAAAATCGCGCTCCGCGCCAAGAAAATTAGCATGACCGGCAAAATTTGTCCATTCCACGCCGGGCAGCAGCGTCACGCCGTCCGTCTCGAACGCCGTCAGTTCCGACCGGCCGACAGTTTGGTTATGATCCGTGATCGCGACAAAATCGAGTCCGTTCCGTTCGGCTTTCAGCGCTAATTCCGCCGCGGTATGGACCCCGTCCGAAGCGAGCGTATGAACATGCAGATCGCCAAGAAAAAGCCGCCGCGACTTTAGATCGAACCGAACCGTATAAAGAACGTCGACGCCTTCGGGCTGAACCCGGTAAGCGCCGACAAGAATCCGGTATTCGCCGGGAACGATCGCGGCGCGGCAATACCCCGGCGTCGATTCCGTTTCGCTGATCGAGAAAGCGTTTTTATCGGAGCCTGACGCCCCGAGCTGCCGTCCGTCCGGTCCGATCAAGCCAAGATCTATGATGTTGCGCTCGGTTCTGAACTCGAAAGTTCCGTTCGCGGCCGAACCCGGCTCGAACTCAAAACGCGGATAACGGTACTCGACCGTCAGACGCTCGACATCCGCCGGGACTTGAAACGGGACTGTAAAATACGTTCCCGTCCGATTCGCGTCAATCCTGATCGGAATTTCGAGCGTATTCCCGGTCCGTTCGGTCATTCGGTTTTTCCCAACGCTTCGCTCAGGAACCAGGCGATTTGGCGGTTCCAAAAGTACCAGTCATGCGCGCCGTCGCTTTCATGATAAGTTATCGGAACGTTCAGCCCGGCGCAGGCCTCGCGGAAAATCACGCTCAACGGATAGAGGTCGTCCTGTTTTCCGCAGCTGACGTAAAGATCCGGGAGCGCCGTTTCGCCGGAAGCGCGCGCTTTAGCCGCGTCTTCAAGCCAGCGGATCGGGTCATGACGCCCGCCGACGAGACCGGATAAGCCGCCGAAGAGCGCTTCAAATTCCGGCATGCGCGGATCGTTCGAAAAGTTTTCAAGAATTCGAGCCGAGAGAACGCCGGAAAGGCTGCAGGCGGCGGCGTATTTCTCCGGACGCGTCAGCGCGGCTTTGAACGCGCCGTACCCGCCCATCGAGCTGCCGGCGATCAGCGTCCTTTCGCGCCGCGGCTCGATCCGAAAAACGTCTTGAAGGTAAGCCGGCAATTCTTCGGTCAGATAAGTAAAGGTTTTCGGTCCGTCGGGGCGATCGATATAAAAACTGCGCGCGGCGGAGGGCATGACGACAACCAAATCATACGCTTGGGCCAGGACTTCGATCATGGTATAACGCTGCCACGCCCCGGCGTCTTCGCTTAATCCATGCAGCAGGTAAAGGACAGTCCGATCGCAGATCGGGACGCCGCGCGTCTCGCCCGGCTCGGGAACGACGACCGTCAGCGGCGTATTCACGCCGAGACTTTCAGGTTTATGGTCGATTCGAATTAAAGCCATGATTATTCCTCCATAGATGCGCCGCTCCGGACGGACGGGAAATCGACCGTAAGCGAAAAAGCGAAACTAATCGCCATTAACAACGCCGGAAAGGCGGTCAAAAGAAATCGCGACGCTTCGTCCGGACGCGCGCCCGGATTCAACCCGCTTTCAAAACCGAACAAATGAAAAACGATCAGGAACGCGGCGCTGGTGAAAAGGCCGCTGAGCCGATTCATAAAGCCCAGCGCGTTCGAAATAATCCCTTCGCGGCGAACGCGGTAACGCGCCTGATCCTCATCCATGACTTTCGCCCCGATCAGATCCATCGTCGTAATCACGCCGGCGAATCCGAATCCGACGAGCGCGCTGGCGGCCGCCGCGGTCCGCAGCGTATCCGCAAAAAAAAGCGGGAGATAGGCGGCGGATAAAAACCCGAGCGCGCCGCGCCAAACCGGCACCAGCCCGAAACGCTTAACCAGACGCGCCCAAATCGCAACGCCGGCGATCGCGACGATCAGTACCGACGCGAAAAGGACTGTCGATTGAGAATCGTCGAGTTTCAAAGTATATTTTACAAAGAACGGCAGCGCGGCCAAAACGAGCGCCATCGCCGCGCTATAAAAGGCGTTCGCGATCCCGGCCAGCCAAAATTTCCGATTCCTGAATAAATCGCCGAGACTTTTCAGGACCTGCGGCTTTTCGTCGTCTTCCCGAACCGCGTTTTCCCGCGCCGTCAGCGCCGTATAAAGAATGACGGCCGCGCCGGCGGCTCCGTAAAGCGCCGCGGTATTCGTGAATCCGATTTTCCCGGTAACCAGCGGCGTCAGCGCGATCGAAATGATCATCGCGACCAGCTGGAACGCCTGGCGCATCGCGTTCGTAACGGCGCGCGCGGCGTCTCCCTGAAATAATTCCGGGAAAAGCGCGCCGTAATTGGCGTTAATAACCGAATCGATCGTCCCTGTCAGGATATAAAAAATTAAAGCGTACAGGAACATCCCGCCGCCTTGAATTCCGTCCGGGAACGCGAAGAAGGCAACCAAACTCAAACCGAGCAGCGGCGCAGCGATGACAAGCCATGGGCGGCGCCTCCCCCAACGTGTCCGCGTCCGATCGGAAAGGATCCCGTATATCGGGTTGTCGATCGCGTCGATAAACGTATAAATCAATAGAATCGCGGACCAATCCCGAAAACTCAACCCCAATCGATCGACATAATAAATTGTCGCGTACGTTTTCAGCATGTTGATCGGGATCGACGTCCCGAACATTCCGACGGCATAATTAAAAGATTCGAAGCGATTTTTGATCATTCCTGCCCCCCGCGAATATAATTTATTATACATGAACCAGACGATAGAAAACGGGCGGAGAAATGGCGCGGAAGATTCATATCATTTTTAAAACGCTTTTGGACGTCGGATTCACAGACTACGCGGCGGCGATTCGGAAACGGTACTTCGATCATTTTATTCCCGACGCGTTGGCTCTGGCGCGGCGGCGGCGCGAAGCGGACGATCCGAACCGCTTTATCTGGACGACCGGGTCCTGGCTGATTTTCGAGTATCTCGAGAGCGCGGACGCCGGCGCGCGCGCGGAAATGGAAGCCGCGATTCTTGCCGGCGATATCGCTTGGCACGCGCTGCCGTTCACGACGCATTCCGAGCTGATGGACGCCGATCTTTTCCGAACCGGTTTATCGCTTTCGCGGCGGCTCGACGAGCGTTTCGGGAAACGGACGATCGCGGCGAAATTTACCGACGTTCCGGGTCATACGCGCGGAATTTTGCCGCTGATGGCGGAGTTCGGAATTGAGTTCCTCCAGATCGGCGTCAATCCCGGTTCGACGGTTCCGTCCGTCCCGCCGCTTTTCCGCTGGCGCGATCCGAGCGGGGCGGAAATTGTGACGCTCTACGAGAGCGGGTACGGAAACGCTTTCCCGACGCCGGACGGGAAAGAAGCGCTGTATTTCGGTCATTCTTCCGATAATCTCGGCCCGCCGGACGATCGCGGCGTCGACGAGATTTACGCGGCCGTCCGCGGCAGGTTCCCCGGCGCGGAAGCGGCGGCGTCGACGCTGGACCGTTTCGCCGCCGCGATCCTTCCCTTCCGCGAAACGCTCCCGGTCGTGACGGCGGAAATCGGCGACAGCTGGATTCACGGCGTCGGGAGCGACCCGCTTAAGGTTGCGCAGTTCCGCGAACTGCTGCGGCTGCGGAAAACGTGGCGGACGGACGGCGAGACGGAATTCACGGAGAAAATCGATCGGTTCGAGCGCGGACTGCTGATGATCCCGGAGCATACCTGGGGGATGGACGAGAAAACGTTTTTAGCCGATTACGATCATTACGACGCCGAATCGTTTCGCGCGGCGCGGACGAGCGAAAAGTTCCGTAAATTTGAAGCGTCCTGGGCGGAACAGCGCGCCTATATCCCCGCCGCCGTCAGCTTCCTGCGCGGGACGCCTTATCATAACGAAGCCGAACGCGCGTTAACCGCTCTCGCGCCGAAAAAAATCGATCCGCGAGATTGGGTACCGTTCGACGCCGCGCGGGAAAAAGATCTTTCGGGCGCGACCGTTCGGCTTGATCCCGATTCGGGAGCGATTTCGGCGTATTCGCTCAAGGGAAACGGAGCGGTTCTCGCCGATTCGGGAAATAAGATCGGGGAAATCGCCTATCAGACGTTTTCCGCCGCCGATTACGAACGTTTCCTGAATCAATATATTCTTCCTTCCGAACGCGTAAAAAGCTGGTCGGGCGACGACTTCGCGAAACCGGGCATGGGAAAAACCGGCGCGGCGTCTCGCTTCTGGTTCCCGCGCGCCGTTTTCGCCTGGGAACGCGGCCGCGAAATTTTATTCCTGCTTGAGGGAGATCCCGAAGCCGTCCGAACGTACGGCTGCCCGCGCGAATTTACGCTGCGCTGGACGTTTTCCGCTTCCGGAACCGAGATCGATGCCGAATTGCAGTGGTTCGGGAAACAGGCTTGCCGGCTGCCGGAAGCGACCTGGTTCGGGATCAATCCGGCCGGTACGGGCGACGGCGCTTGGACGTTCGATAAACTGGGAGGCCGGATCAACCCGTTGGACGTGATCGAAAACGGGAATCGCCGTCTTCACGCGGTCGGGACAGGCGCAGAATACCGGGACGCGCAGAAACGGATCGAAATTGAAACGCTCGACGCGCCGCTCGTCGCCCCAGGCGAGCCGTCGCTGCTGAATTTTACGAATGAAACGCCGGATCTGTCGAAAGGCGTCCGGTTCAATCTGCATAATAATATCTGGGGGACGAATTTCCCGATGTGGATCGAAGATGATTGCCGCTTCCGGTTCCGGATCCGCTTTGAAGCGGCGAAAGAGAGCCTATAACCGATCGGCCGGCAACGCCCTGACATCTGATAGAATGGTACTGAATTATGACGGGTTCGCGCGGATTCTGGTTTTTCGTTGTCATCCTGATCGGGTTTGGTATCGGGCTGTATTTTGCGTGGATGGTTTACCCGCTGCGCATTATCGATTCGACGTATCATGACCTTCGTCAGGATTACAAAACGGATTATGTCCTGATGGTCGCGGAAGTTTATCATAAAGACCGGAAGCGTTTTGACGCGATTATCCGGCTCGACCGGCTTGACGAGGAATCGACCGAAGCGACGATCAAGCGCGCGATCGAAAACGCCGAAAAATTAGGCTACCCGGAATCCGACGTCGATATCCTTTACGCGCTGAACGCGGTCATCAGCGGCCAAACCGAAGACAATTTACGCCCGGACGAAGTTTATATCGATTTCAACCCGCTTCAATCGACCTCAACGCCGACCGCGGAACCGGCGCCGATTATCGAGATCGGCGAAGCGGCTCCGGAACCGTCCGACGCCTTACCGACGCCGATCGTGCCGACAGTCGACAATCCGTTCCTGGAAGCCCCGGCCGCGGATCCGACCGACGCGCCGGCAATCGATAATCCGTTTCTGAATCCGAACGGGGCGCCGTCGGGAAGCGAACCGTTCCTGACGCAGGGCGAAGGATTCAGAACGCCGACAGGCGAACCGTTTTCATGGGATTAACGAAATATGAGCATGGTTAAATCGGGACGCGGAAGCAAACTTTATTTACTGACCGGATTGACGATCGGCTTTATTCTGGCGTATATCGCCAGCTGCACCGTGCTTCCGCTCGAATATTACGATATCAATCCCGCCTCGCTGCATCGCGATTTAAAGAAAGATTATTTCGTCCTGATCGCCGACGCTTTTTCCTCAAACGCCGATATCGGACGAGCGGCGGCGCGCGTTAACGCGCTTCTGGAAAAGCCGGATATCAACGATTTGCGCATCCTGCAATTTGAAATTGAATCGGACAGCCGCTATTTCGCCTCCGCCGAATCCGTCCGCGATTTGGTCAATCATCTCGACGTATACTTGCAGGCAATCGGCGGCGAACCGTCGAACCCGGCGCTTCCGCCCGCGTCCGGCGCGCCGGTTGAAGTTTTCCCGACCGACGCGCCCGGAAGCGACTTCATGATCGGGATTCCGGACGGCGGATAAGCCGGGATTTCCGGCCGGATCGTTAGAATCCGACGGAACAGGTATAATAGGGAAGGCGAACAATTCAGGCGACGAAAACGCGGAATCGCCTCCGTCGGAAACCAGAATCAACGAAGCCGTCAGGCTTCAAAATCAACCACCTGAAAGTTTGAGGAATAGACATGATCCAAGATATCCTTAATGACGCTGAAGGAAGAATGAAAGGCGCTTTATCCGTCCTGAAAACCGACTTGGAAGGGATTCGGACCGGGCGCGCGACGCCGGCGCTGGTAGAACGGCTTGAAATCGATTATTACGGAGCGGCAACGCCGTTTAATCAGGTTTCGACGATCAGTATCCCGGACGCGCGGACGATCCTGATCCGCCCGTTCGACGCTTCGATGATCCGCGCGATGGAAAAGGTTATCCAGTCCTCGGATCTGGGCCTGACCCCGAGCAACGACGGAAAATCGATTCGCCTGATGCTCCCGCCCTTAACAGAGCAGCGGCGTAAAGATTTAATGAAAATCGTCAACACCCGGCTGGAAGAAGCGCGCGTAGCGATCCGGAACGTCCGCCGGGACGCGGTTCGGGACATGAAGGACGCCGAGAAAGAAAAGCTCGTTTCCGAAGACGATCTCAAGAAAGGCGAAGATAAGCTTCAGAAGCTGACCGACAAGATGGTCGCCGAAGTCGAAACGATCGGGAAGAAAAAAGAAGTCGAAATCATGGAAGTCTAAGGACGGATCATGACTGAAGCTGGGTTAAACCTGCCCCCGGAACGAATTCCGCGTCATATCGCGATTATCATGGACGGGAACGGCCGATGGGCGAAGAAACGCGGCCTTCCGCGCATTTTCGGTCATCGGCAGGGAACGGAAAACCTGCGCCGGATTATCAGGGCCTGCGTAACTTTCGGCGTTCAGTATTTGACGATTTACGCCTTTTCGACCGAAAACTGGGGCCGTCCGCAGGAGGAGCTTTCCGGTTTGATGCAATTGTTCCATGAGGCGTTCGCGAACGAGATCGGCGAATTGATCCGGGAAGGCGTAAAAATTCAGCATATCGGCCAGCGGGAAGGAATGGGCGCCGATCTGCTCGAAAAAATCGATCAGGCCGTCGAACGTTCAAAAGACAACCGGCGTCTGATCCTGTCCGTCGGGCTGAATTACGGCGGCCGAAACGAAATTATGCATGCGGTTCGTAAGATCGTCGCGGCGGGCGTCCCCGCGGAGGCGATTACGGAAAAAACGATCTCCGCAAACCTTTTTACCGCGGGAACGCCGGATCCCGATTTAGTGATTCGGACGAGCGGCGAATACCGCGTTTCGAACTTCCTGATTTGGCAGAGCGCCTATGCGGAATGGGACTTCCCGGAAACGCTTTGGCCTGATTTCGGCGCGGAAGAGTTGCGCGCATCGATCGAACGTTACGCGAAAAGAGATCGCCGCTTTGGAAAATTATCCGAAAACAATCCGTAATTTAACAAACCTGCAGCAGCGGATCATCACCTCTGTAATCCTGATCCCGGCGCTCTGCGTCGTCGTATATATCGGCGGAGCGTTATTTTTAGTCGTTGCGACCGTTGTCCTCGCGCTCGGAGCCTGGGAGTTTAATCACCTTTATCTTCATAATCCCGCCAATCGAACCTCGACGATTTTCATGGTGGCCATGGTCGTGATTATGTGCCTCTGCCGCTATTTCTTCGGATTTTACTGGAGCTGGCGGCTTTTTTCGTTATGCTTCATGCTCTCAATGGTTTACAGCGTTTCATCGTTCGAGCGCGGAAACGACGCGGCTGCGATCGGGTTCGCGACGCTGGTAACCGGAGTCGTTTATCTCGGCTGGCTCGGATCCTATCTGATCGCGCTGCGTCAGCTGGATCAGGGGCTCGTCTGGGTCGTGTTCACGCTGTTTATCACGTTTTCGGCCGATATCGGCGCGTTTTGTTTCGGGCGCTTGTTCGGCCGCCATCACATGTTCACGCGTGTCAGCCCGAAAAAAACTTGGGAAGGATATTTCGGGGGAATCGTTTTTGCGGTCGGGATCGCGTTTCTCGGCCATAGGCTCGTTCCCGCCGTTTCGCAGCTGATGACGCGGAATATAACGCTGCTGTTCGCGACGGCCGTATCCGTGATCTGTCCGTTCGGCGACTTTGGCGAAAGCATGTTGAAACGCTCGTTCGCCGTTAAGGATTCTTCGAACCTGATCCCCGGACACGGCGGCATATTAGACCGGCTCGATTCAATCTTGTTCTCGATGCCGATCGCTTTCTGGTTTTACGAAATCGTTAATTCTCGGATATCACAACCGTAATTGAACCGTTCGCCGCCATAGCGTTGACGTTGACCTGATATTCGCTCGAAACAGCGACGAGATCCCCGTTCGGGTAGATTTGGGTCCCGTTCCGAACATAAGTCTCCGGATAAACGACGTTTGCCCCGTTCGGTACGGTAAAAAACGCGGAAACGCCGCGCGGAATAAAAACGCGCATGTCCCCGTTTTGACAATCTAAAAAAACGCCTCCCGCCGCCTGATACGGTAAAAGCACGTCGATTTTCCCGCCGGAAGACGTAATCGACGCCGAATTCAGCGCTAATCGCGAAAGATTGATCAGTTGATATCCGTTTTCCATCGTCGTTTCCAACGTCAGCGGTAAATTTTCGTTAACTTTGATCTCCCAAACGGCATCGGTTCGCTGCGCCTGACCGAATTCGAGTTTTCCCGAACCGTTTTTTTCCCCGACGAGCGAATATGAAGCGACCGCACCGGAATCGTCGCTTTCTTCGACGAACGTTTCCCCGGCGGAAACTTTTACCGATCCGACAAGCGCGATATCCTCGTTTAAGGTATCTCCGCGCAAATCAAGCTTTCCGCTCGGCGCGCGTACCGTCAATTTTGCGGCTTGCTGATCCGGATAGGGATAGGAAACCGTATTCCGGCCGCCGGAAACGGAAAATCCGGAAGAAAAATTTCCCGCCGTCAGCGTTTTCGGCAGCGTCACATTCGGCAGCGTCAGGATACCGTTCGTGACCAGAATCGCGATCAAAATCGCGCCGCCGACAAAAACGAACGATACGATCGCGCCGACGACCTGCGAACGGAGGAAGATATCGATCCCGTAAGCGATCAGCAATAACGGCCAAAACCGAATAAACAGCGCCCGCAGCGGTTCAACGTCCGCGCCGCCGAAATTCAAGACCAGCAAAATCCCGCCGAGGAGCGTCAGCACGGATCCGCTGATAAATCTTTTTTGAAGGATAAGGAAATCGACGCCCGCGGCGACGACCAATACTGCCCAAGCCCGGTTCAGAAAGTCCTGGTTCGGAACGCCGACGAATCCGGACGCGTACAGCTGAAGAATTCCGCCGGCAATGATCAATCCGACCGGGAACGTGTTGCGGTTCGGCCGCCGGACGGGCGGGTAAAGATTGTTCGGGTCGCTAATCATATCGTCAAGCGTGCAATTATTATGCCTGTAAAAAGGAACGGACAAAAGCCTTCTTTCGCGGCCGGATATCAGTTTTTTCGGCAGACAAACGCCAGCGTCAGCCCCAGAGCGGAGGCGATAATCAGCGCCCAGGCGACGGGAACTTTAAACCGATCCAAACGCCCGTAGAGCGAATTGACGAATCCGCCCGGCGGCGGGACTGGCGTACCGCCGTGAAGTTCGTTTTGATTCCGGGGCGTTTCCCCGGGAGCGAGCGTATAGGTCGGGCGCGGGGTCCGCGTCGGGGGGATCGGCGTACCCGTGACCGTCGGCGTAACCGTATCGGTAAAGCGCGGACAAATCAGAATCAAATCGCCTTCATAAATAAGCGGATTTTCCAAGTCTAAATTATTCAGCAGCGCAATCCCGTTCCATCCGGATTCGTAAGCATAGGCGATTTCGGACAGCGTTTGCCCTTTCAGAACGACATGCGCGATCGAACCGTCCGACGCCGGCGTCGACGTGATAACCGGATTTTCAGCCGGCGGAAGCTCTAAATCGCCGAGTTCTTCGATCGGAACAGGCGTCGCGTTATCAATCGTCGGGAGCGGCGTATACGTCAGCGCGCCGTTGGCGAGCTTTCCGGTCACGAGCGCGATAAAGCGGCGGTTGTTGATAACGACCGTCGCGATCCCGGCATGAAGATAATCGGCGCTCAAGAGTTTCGCGCGTTCGCTGACGCTTGAGAACCAGATCTTATCGATGACGTAATCGGTCGGCGTCGTCTTCCAGACCATCGCCGAATTCTGCCGAACCGCGAACGACGCCCCGCCGGCATATTTATAATCCTGCGCTAAGGCTTTCAGCGTCCGATTATCTTTCGTCCGTTCGCTAAGTTTATTGGAACGCGCGAACCAGGCCGCCTGATCGTTTGCGACCTGCTGGAGCGCGGGGTCCGGGATTAACGCCGGACGATCGTATTTTTCGCGCAGCAGATTAATTTCGTTCAACAATTTTTCGACGTAAGCTTCGTTCTCGCGAATTTCAAGTTCGGCGGCGGTTAACTCGCGCGTCGGCGTGACGGAAGGAACGCGCGTAGCGGTATGCGCCGGATTCGCGGTTATCGACGGGATTTCCGTTTCTCCGTCCGCGCGAACGAACGAGCGATCGGCGATAAGAAAGAAAAAGACGAATGAAAAGACGGCCAGGATCCGACGCGCGTTCATGTCCTATCGTTCACGCAGGAACCCAAAAATCCAAGTAAAGAGCAGCCCAAGACCGCATAAGACTACCAGAGCGAAACCTAAATAACGCGCTTCCGGCTCGTCAAAAAAAGAAATATATTGGATCATCGGGCCCGGCGTAGGCGTCAGCGTTATCGTCGGCGTCGGAGAATCGAGCGGCGGCAGCGTTGCGGTTATCGTCGACGTCGCGCGCGGGGTATTCGTCGCCGGCGGCGGCGTCACGGTCGGCGTCAGCGTATCGGAAACCGGCGTTCCGCCGTAAACGATCAGAATCCGCTGCCCGGCGGTGACCGAAGTATCTTCCCCGCTCATGTTGTTCATCGCCTGAATTTGAGCGATGGTCGTGCCGTAGTTGATCGCGATCGTCCAAAGCGTCTCGTTGGCTTGAACGATATGATAGATGGAACCGTCAAGCTGCGCCGTGCTGGTTGCGAACTCGCCCGGTTGAACCGGCGCGGCCAAAATATCTATTTCCGCGTCGCCCGCGTTTAGATTAGCCCCGACCTGCGATTGCGGTTGCGACGGGTTCGTCGGATTTTTCGGAACGTTGAGTCCCGTATCGGCGCCTTGGCTGTTGACGAGGAGCGTATAATAGGGGACTTCGTTCGCGGATAAAGCGTAACCCGCGCCGACGGTTCCGGAATCGAGTCCGATCATGGTATAAAGATGGAGTTCGTCGGTCCACATAGCGGTGACGCAATACGACGCGGTGACGCCCGCCCCGCCGCATACGTTCTCCGAGCGCGCCGGGATTTGCGATCCGTCGGCGCGGTTGTGCGTCGTCTGTTGGATCGAGGCCTGGTATTCGCTGTGCGCCTGCGCGGCGGCGTTTAAACCGCCGTCAACCGTATACGGCTCCAGGCCGTTCTGCGTCCGCAGCGCGTTTACGGCTTGAATCAAGTCGTTCGCGCTTTGAGCTTCAGCCGGGCAGAGAACCGCGGAAAAAAAGACGACGGCCAGGAAGCAGAAAGCGCTAATAAGATGGAAAAAGATCGAATTCCGATTCTTCATAAAAGAAAATTATACCTGAATTCTGCCGGCGGCCCGAAATGGCGTCGGCGGTATCGGCCGCGCGAAGTTTTTATAACGGCTCAGGAACCGATCCACTTCCCATAACGTGGATAGATTTCTTCCTCGTGCCATGCGCTTAATTTTTTCATGTCCGCGACCAGCTGCGTTACGTTTAACGCGTCGATCAGCGCTGTCAGAAGCTTTTTCCCTCGATTGGCTATCTCCTGACGGTGTTCGGCGCTTTCGATTCGTTCTGTCGGCATATGGTCGGTGACTTTGCCGAAATAGTGACCGATCGCTTCCGATCCGTACGCCATCTTCTTTAAGTTCCTGATATACGGATCAGCGCTGTTGGGAATAAGATCCGACCAATCGCCGACTTCCGACGTTAATGGGACGTCGCTCAATCGCCCGAGAATGTCGTATGCGCCGATGATCAGATCGGAGAAGACGTCCTTTCCCGACTTTATCGCAGTCACGAACTCAGGATTTGCGAAAAAAGATGTCATCGCGTCAATATACAACAGCGAGCAGCGTCTTTTGTCGAAGAAATCACGAATAACAGGCGCAATGGTCATGTTTGCCGGTCCATGCAGGCTGATATAGATTTGCCGGCGGAATCCCTGCCGAAGAAGGCTGTCGGCAATCGCGTACAGATAGTCGATACCGTCGCGGACGCTGATTTGAACCGTGCCGCGTCCGATGACGGTTGCGCCGGCGTAAAAATAAGGCAAATTATGCAAAATCAGACCATCGACCTGATCTGCGATCAAACTTGCCGCTCCTTCGGCAACCGCTGTTTCCGCGTCGAGAGGCAGTCCGCCATGGAGTTCGGTAACGCCGACCGGGACAACGATCAGGTCGTTCCGGCTCAAGTAATTCTCAACTTCGCAATTAACCATTTTCGATAAAAAACGAGTTCGCATACTTTTCCCTGCTTTACAAATAATATGGATCTGAATCGAAGACCGGTTGTGGAAAAAATCGCAACCGGTCTTCTTGAATGATTATGAAGATTTGTCTTCAGCCCTGAAAGGCGAATTTATTCCTCTCTATCGCTAAGGAGCGCAGCCGTTCCCGTTTCCGAACTCGCGGAAATTCCGGCTTCAACCATTTCTGCACGGGTTTCGTCCGTAATATTCCAGATAAATTTCAAAGCTAACCATTGGATTACGGCGCCGACGATTGGCGCTCCGAAGTACCAGTTTCGGATTCCGTGAAGAACTTCCGCCGTTTGTCGAACCGCTTCTGCGCCCGGCGTGACGATTTGGTATCCGATCCATCCCAAGACCGCGGCGGATATCGCCATGCCGACAGCCTGCCCAATCCGGCGGCAGAAGTTGAAAGTTCCGTAAATCGACCCCTCAGTCCGCTTATTGAGGATGAATTCGTTATAATCGATGACCTCCCCAACTAATCCCCATTGCAGCAGAATCGCAATTCCGATAAAGGATGTTCCGAGCGCGTTTTTGCTGATAATCGTCAGCCATAAATTATCCGCGAAGAAATACGGGATGATCAGGAATACCAGCCCGAGCGTCACGGAACCGAGAATCGTTCGAATCGTTCCGAATCGTTTGACAAACCCGGGAATGATCAGCAGACTGATAAACGCCAATCCCATACCGATAAAATTCGCCAATGCCATCATTGACAGTGCGTTCAGATTTTCTCGAAAATAATAGACGCCAATTCCATTAACGACCGATTGATACATCATTGCCGCAGCGCCCGATATCGAGACGGCGAGGAACGGACGATTCTTCTTAAAAACTTCAATAATATCTGTGAATTTAACTTCTGATTCGGCGGCAACGGCTTTCGGTTTGATGCGCTCCTCGGTCCACTTGTAGGAAAGGAAACAGCAAATTAATCCGACGATCGCGCAGGCCACGATCGAGATTGAATAACTTAACTGCGGCGTAGCGCGCATTTTATCCAGGAGAATCGGAAAAACCATCATCGGGATTAGATTGCCAAGGATAGATCCGAGGCCGCGCGCTGAGGATAATTTGGAATGTTCTTCCTCGGTATTCCCCATCGCGCTGAGCAGCGAACCGTAGGGAATATTGAAAATCGTATAACTGGCTTCATATAATAAATATGTTACGTACGCCCAAACCAACTTCCCCATAACGGGCAAACCCGCTGGGATAGACAACATCAATACAGCTGTAATCGCGAGCAGCGGCGTCGCCCGCAGCAGCCAAGGCCGAAATTTATCGCCGACGCCTTGATGCTTAGCATATAATTTATCCATGATCCCGCCCATAAGCGGGTCATTAATAGCGTCCCATATCTTAATCAGCAGGAACAGCGTCGCGACATGTCCCGGCTTCAATCCGGCGACATCTGTATAATATGGCAGCAGATAGGCTCCCATAACCGCAAAAGTCATACAGCCCCCGAAATCCCCCAATAAATATCCAAGCAAATGTCTAGCGGATAACGGTTTCGTCACTTTTTTATATCCTGTTCCTGTATTCATCTATGTTCTCCTATGTGCAAAAATTTTAAGATATGCATACATAATAACTTTAAATCCGCGTAAAAACGGATGTTGTTTCAGGTTATTTCAAAAAAATCTGTTCTTTGCGAAATTGTTTCAGACGCACTGAAATTATAATGGCAAACGCGAATAAAATGCAAGCTAAAAACGGACCAACTTCTCGCGCAGCAGGCTTCCGCTGCACAAGGCAGAACTGCAAAATATTATGTTGAAGGATTGCGATGATAGATTTCTTTCGTTTCTGACTTTTCAGAATCAGAATTGAGAAAAACTCTGTTCAGGATTACCTTCTTGCCTCGGCAGCTCTTTTGGAAAATCGTCTGCCCGTTTTTGCGACTCCCGCCGAACCTGATTCGGCGATTTTCCCGTGCGCTTTTTGAATACAGCGTTAAAATATTGCGGCGTCTCAAAACCGGTTTTTTTTGAGATCTGCTCAATCGAGATCCTCGTCGTCCGAAGCAGGTTAACCGCCTCGGAAACGCGTTTGTCGTTGACCGCCTGCATAATACTTTTTCCTGATTCGATCTTATATTTTTTCATCAGATAATTCGGATGCAGGTACAGCGCGTTCGAAATTTGCGCGATCGTCAGCTTATGCATGAAATTTTCCTGAATAAAACGGTTAACCCGATCGGCCAATGAAATATGTTTCTTAGCGCTTTTACGGAAAAGGGGATCGCTGTAAGTCGTAACGCCCAGTTTCTGAAGCTTGATCAGCTCGTCGAAAGTCGCGACCTTGGCCAGCCGCGACGCCAACTCGACAAACAGCGTTTCAGCTTCTTCCGGATCGAATCCGCCTCGAACCGAGGCTTCGGAAAGATCGAGGAAAAATCGAAGCGATAAGTCCTTAAGTTCGGCGACGCTTCGCCAGACAGCAAAAAAACCGCGGTTCAAGCCGCTGAAAAAATTGTCTTTTTGAATCATGCGTTGGATCGTCGCCTGATCGCCCGTTTCGACCGCTTTCAGGATCAGCTGACGCGTATCCGCCGTATTTTTCAGTATCGCGTAAAGCGGAAAATGATCGGGCGCGAGATCGTGAAGGTTAAATTCATTCCGAATTTTCTCGCCGTCGTTTTCCATGTCAAGCCTTTTCGTTCGCGCCGGTCACGAGGCCGTAGAATTGCGGGAGCGGTTCGCATTTTTCCGCTTCGATTCGAACCGCGCTAAGCAGGTTCGTTACCGCACGGTTGAATTTTTCTTCGCTGTTGGCGTGAATCGTAAATAAGGGGGCGCCTTTTTCGACGAAGTCGCCGACTTTTTGATGAACGAGGATACCGACGCGATGATCGATTGAATCGGATTTTTTAACGCGTCCGGCGTCGAGCGAAACGGACGTTTCCCCAACGGTCCGCGCGTTTATTTCATGAACGTATCCGCCCCGATCCGCCAATACTTCGCGGACGATCGGCGCGCGCGGGAATTTTTCGGGATGATCGAGATAGGCGCTGTCGCCGCCCTGGACTTCGACCAATTTCTTCAGGCTCTCGAACGCCGCGCCGGAAGCGAGCGCCTTCTTGACCTGGTTTTCCGCGTCGTTCCGATCTTTCGCCGCGCCCGCCATCTCGAGAAGAATTGCCGACGATTCGACACAATGCTCGTAGATGTCTGCTGGAACAGGTTCGCCTTTCAGAAACGCGATCACTTCCTTAACTTCAAGGATATTCCCGACCGCCGATCCGAGCGGCTGGTTCATGTCGGTTAGTTCAGCGTAGACTTTTCGTCCGACGTGATCTCCGATCGCGACCATAACTTCCGCCAGATGACGGGCTTTTTCGATCGTGTCCATAAACGCGCCGACGCCGACCTTAACGTCGAGCAGGATCGTCTGCGTACCGGCGGCGATCTTTTTACTCATGATCGACGACGCGATCAGCGGCAGCGCCGGAACAGTTCCGGTTACGTCCCGCAGCGCGTAAAGCATTCCGTCCGCCGGCGCCAAATCGGCGGACTGGCCGGAGAGAACGGTATGATAGCGCTTAAGCTGAGCCAAAAACGCTTCCTTACTCAGGTCCAATTTTATATTCGGGACAGACTCCAGCTTATCGATCGTTCCGCCGCTGAACCCTAAACCGCGCCCCGACATTTTCGCAACCGGCACTCCGCAAGCCGTCACGATCGGTTGAACGATCAGCGTCGTTTTGTCGCCGACGCCGCCGGTTGAATGTTTATCGACGGCGGTATCGACAATCCCGGTCAGCGAAATGATTTCGCCCGAATGGGCGATCGCCATTGTTAAATCGGCGGTTTCGCGATCTGTCATCCCGCGGCAAAGAACCGCCATCAGGAACGCGGACGCCTGGTAATCGGGGATACGTCCGTCCGTATAACCGCGAATAAAATCGTTTATTTCAGCCGCCGTAAGTTCTTTCCCGTCGCGTTTCTTGATAATCGTATCGACAACATTCATAACGCCCGCCTTTCCAGATTTTCTACTTTTCGTAAATCAGATACCAGATATTCGCGTTGAATCCGCGCGGATCTACCGTAATTCCCTGGCGCGTAATCGTCGGGACGGAATCCGTACAGGTCCATTCATACGGCGTCTCGGGACCGGTTACCGCAACCGGCAGCACCAAGCCCTCATTTTCCGCCTTGGAACATTCGCTGACCATTGCTTGAGACGGCTGTGTCAAAAGCTTCATTTTTGTTAAACAGTGCGTGGAAGCGGTTACGTCGCAGGCGTAAACCTGCCCGTCCATGCAGCGCCAGACGATTGAATGCGCCGCGCCGTCGCTTTCCGAGACGCCGACCATGTTCGTAACGGTTTTCCTGACGGCCGCGGGCGGTTTTTCGCCGACGTATTCAATTCCCGGGCTGTCGATCGTATAAACCGCTTCGCAATAACGCCATGGACTGTCAAAGGTCGTCCCGGCCGGAATCGGCGTCGCGTCCGGATTGGGAAAATCTGCGCCGCTGTCGGCGAAAACCGGCGCGCCCTCGACCGGATCCGGCGCGATTTCGCTCGCCGCCGCCAGAGCGATCGGCTCGTCCGGCGATTTAATCGGAATATTCGTCAGGCAGCCGCTCAGCAGCACCGGCAGGATAAACCAGGGGAGGATTCGATTCTTTTTCATGCGCGTTCGGTTACCATCCGTTTTATATTCGAAGCGTTCGAGCTTTTCCACTTTAACGATTATACCGTAATTATAAATGTTCGAAGTTGATAATCCCGAAGCGGCAACGGAAGGGCCGCAATTTATGTATAAAAAAAGCCGGCGAACCTTGCGATCGGATCCAACCGAACCTCCCGTATTGTCCGCGAATACGCCGAGACGTCCGGCCGATCGCCAGCGGAGAACCCGTTGGATTGGGCGGGGGTCCGGCTGAAAAGGAACCGATTCCGATTTAGCCGAACGGCAAAACTGCCGCTGTACTCGAATAAGGCGCTGCGTCCGACATCGCGCCGTTTAAAGTTCTCAGCCTGATGCAGGAATCATCAGGCTGAGCGGTCTAAAGAAAAGGGAGTAAAAATGTATAGATATCAACTGTCAAAATTGGAGGCGTTCCAATGGCAGCTGGTTCTCACAAAACAATTACGCCGCGAGAATCGATTTAATGAACCAAATACGCTTGTTGTAACTTTCGATATGGCCTTCGAAAACAGCGGCAGAAGTAAACCATCCTTCGGCATCGCACGCGTTCCGCAACGCGAAAGCTTCGTCTCGTAAGGCTTTCAAATCCGCCAAGACAATCTCATAAGCTTCTTTGCAGCCGAACGCCGTCTTTTCGCTTTCACGAATCGTCGCGTTCTTCAGATAATCGGCTAAACACGAATCCGGCGTAACGTCGTTCATTTTTAAAGTCTCAGCGACTTCATCAAAAAACGCGAACGTCTCGTCATAGATTGACTCGGTCGTTTCATGGACCTGGACAAATTGCATACCGGTCACATTCCAATGAATATTGTGCAACTTGAACGTCAAAACGGCTAAATTCGCCAAATATTGATTAAACTCTTTTGTTAATTTCACGATTAAACCTCTTTAGATATTTAAGGAAAACGGTAAACATTTTCCTACAGTTAGTTATATATTACTAATTGAACTTTGTCAAGTGCTTTCCAGCGAATTGATTAAAAACTTATGACAATAAAGCGCCCGAAAAAAGGCGCTTTATTTCATGAAAATTCATCCCGTCCGCGTCAACACTCGGAATATCCGCAGCTGTAACACTTCCGGCAGCCTTCCTCATTAATCACCGAGGCTTCGCCGCATTCCGGACAGAGATCGCCGATCCGCATCATATTCGCGTACGAATCAATCGCCGGGAACGCCATCTGTTTTGAAAGGCTGCCGTCGGCGGCCGCTTCCTCATCCGGCTCCGTCTCTTTTCCCGCCGTTAATTCCGATTCAATTCGTTCTCCTCGCTCGCGGATATAATCGAGCAGCGTCGTCGCCAATCCGTCCGGCAGCGAGCGGACGCGGTTCGGACCGAACCCGAGCGAACGTCCGCCGCCGATATCATGCAGCTGATCCGCCATGTCTTTCAATCGGCGAACAGGTTCCAATGGCGAAGCCATACGCAAGTTATAGGAAATCAGGCGTCCCAACGCTTCTGAAATTGCCGATGTCTCCGACCCGGCTTTGGCGGTATTGATAAAGACCTCGAACGGTTGGTCGCCGCCGTTCTCGTTGATCGTAATAAACGATTTCCCGATCGGCGTATCGCTTCGGTAAGTAAATCCGTGAAGCGCGCGCGGCCGCGGTTTTTTAACGTCGTGCCAGAGACGCATCTGCGTTTCCGCCGCGGCGGCCGGATCGGTCGCCGCCGTAGGTTCGAGGACGCCCGCTAATTTCTCGTCCGCATCAACGGTCGGTTCCGTTTTCTTTTCCATCGTTGAACGCGTTTCGAGGACAACTTTATCGCGGGAGCCGGTAATATAAACCGTCGTCCCTTTACAGCCCAGTTCCCAGGCCAATTTATATGCCTCCGCGACTTCCGCGACCGTCGTCCCCTCCGGGAAGTTGACCGTCTTGGATAAACTGTTATCGACGAACGCTTGAAGAGCGGCCTGCGTGCGGATATGCTCGAGCGCGGTAATATCGGCGGAAACGACGAACGTATTGCGGATATCTTCCGGTAATTCCGCGATCCCTTTGCAGCTTCCTTCGGACATGACCTGATTGACGATCGCCTGCCGCTGATCCTCCGGGATTCCCGATCGGATCAGCGCCGCTTCAAACTGCGGCGAGGCATAGGTCAGCAGCACGTCTTTCCCGTTATCGTTCATATGACGGATATAAGCCAGCGCGAAAACCGGCTCGCAGCCGTATCCTTCGCAGCCGATAACGGTCGCGATCGTTCCGGTCGGCGCGATTGTCAGCTGCGCCGCGTTTCGGATCCCCGCCTCGCGCAATTCCGTCTCGATTTCGCCCCAGTCCAACGCCGGACGCCCGAAATCGCGCTGATACGGCGCGATCGGCTTCGGCGCGGTCCATTTTATATTGTTCGGATCGTAAACGGAGCCGTTAATCGCCTTGAACGGGCCGCGCTGCCGCGCCAGGCGGATGCTTTCTTTCATGGCATGAAAACGGATGAACTCGATCAGCTGGCCGGCGAATTCCTGGCCGGCTTCCGAACCGTAGCGAATCCGGTTCATGTACATTAAATCCGCCAGCCCCATAATTCCCAGCCCGATCCGGCGCGCCGTCAGCGCCGCCTCGCGCAGCTGGGGAACGGCGGGAACATAGGCGTTCGCGTCGATAACGTTATCGAGAAAACGCGTCGCCGTAAGGACCGATTCGCGCAGCGCATCCCAATCGACCGTTCCGTCGGCCTTGCCGTGCTGCGCCAGGTTGATCGATCCCAGGCAGCAGTTTTCATAGGGCCCAAGCCACTGTTCGCCGCAGGGATTCGTCGATTCCAGCCGGTATAAATTCGGGATGGGGTTCTCGCGATTGGCGCTGTCGACGAAAAGGACGCCCGGTTCGCCGTTATGGTGCGCCTGCGTCACGATCAGATCGAATAACTCGCGCGCGCGCAGCGTCTTAAATATCCGGATCGGCAGCCCGGCGGCCTTCGCGTCCGAAACGTCGCCGTCAAACTCGTCCGGGAAATCGGGCGACGCTAAATCAGGGAAAACCAGATCCCAATCAGCGTCCGCCTCGACCGCTTTCATAAAATCGTCGGTCATGGCGACGGAAAGATTAAAATTCGTAATCGCGTTTTCGCTCGTTTTACAGGTAATAAATTCTTCAATGTCCGGATGATCGACGCGTAAAACCGCCATATTGGCGCCGCGGCGCGATCCTCCCTGCGCTACCTCGTTAAACGCATGATCATAAACGCGCAGAAACCCAACCGGACCGGTCGCTTTTCCCGCCGAAGAACGAACGATCATGCCTTTCGGACGGATCCGGGAAAACGAGAAGCCGTTGCCGCCGCCTGTCTGCTGGATCAGCGCGGCGTCGCGCAGCGTCTGGAAAATCCCGGTCGGCTTTTTTCCCATGTCGTCGCTGATCGGCAGCACGAAACAGGCGGCCAGCTGCCCCAACGGCGTCCCCGCGCCGGTAAACGTCGGCGAATTTGGGAAAAATTTCCGCGTCGTCATCAGCGAATAGAATTCCTTCGCCCGTTTCATGACGTTCCCGCCGTATTCTTTCTCGACGAGCGCGATATGATAGGCGACGCGCCAGAACATTTCGTCAATTGTCTCGACGGGCCGGTCGTCTGCGCCGCGGCGCAGGTAACGCTTCTGCAAAACTTTGATCGAATTTTCGCTGAGTGAAATTTTCGGTAATCCTTCCGGTAAAGGCGGCGTTGCGGTTAAATCGGCTTTTCCCATGTTTTTTATTCTCCAGTTTTTCCGTAAAGGATATTTTAGAGACCTTCGGAGGTCAGTCGGTCGATCTCGGCGCGGATCGTCGAAAGATCGTCGTATTTAAAATATACGATCGCATAACGGATATAAGCGATCGGATGGATCGATTTCAGCCCGGCGATAACCTTATCGCCAATAACGCGCGAATTGATTTCCCGTTTTGTCGAATTCTGAAGGTCGCGTTCGATTTCATCGACTAAGGCGTCGATCCGCGCGCTCGAAACGAGAAGCTTCGCGCAGGCTGTCTGAATCCCCTTCGTCAGTTTTTCGCGGTTGAAAATCTGACGCGAGCCGTCCGCCTTGATAATCATCGGCATTCCGAGGCTCGAACGTTCGTAAGTATTAAACCGCTTTCGGCAGGCGACGCACTGCCGGCGGCGCTGAACGACCGTTCCTTCATTTTTCTCCCCGGTGTCGATAACGCGCGTTTTTTCCGCGCCGCAAAACGGACAAATCATCTTGAATCCTCCTGTCAGGCTCAATAAAAAATGTTCTCCGCTTTGTTCGAGACAGAAAACATTTGCTTTTTTTTATACGGACGTTTTACTATGCGACCCAATCGGCAAAAACGCCCGTTTATATTTACCGAATGTCAACTTGCTTCCGCTGCGCCGGATCGCAAATAAAGCGCTTTACTCGGGTATGAAAGGCGAAATCGAAACATATAGGTTTTATTTCGCTTTTCCAAATCGCCATATGTTGGGTTATACAAAATAACTCTCACTGCATATAGCGATATCGCTATTTTAGCATATAACCGAAACCCTCTCAAGATACGCCGGAAGATTCCGTACTTAAGGTTTTTTTTAGGGTGAAAATGAGCGAATTTGTTCCATTTTCCGCAAGGGAAAAGCTCGTTTTAAACGATAAACGCGAAAACGGATATCAGCTAAAAAGCGGCTGTTCAAGATATTTAAGCCGAATATCCTGAATATTCCGGTACATTCGGCTTAATTTCAAGGGCTTAATCGCTTTCAGACGCGCCGTGACGGTAAATTCTGCCGTCGTCTCCGTCAAAGAGCAGCTCCAATCCTTCGGTCAGCTGCGCCGCGAGGCGGCGTCCGTCGGCGCCATAGATATCGGCAAGTTGATCTTCAAAGCTGTCGAAAAGGACGAGCAGCCCGCCGTCGTTCAGAATCGCCGTCCGCGCCGGATCTGCTCCCGCGGCGTCGGGGTCGCGGTACGGCTTCGGCAGCGGATCTCCCGCTTCGGCGTAAATTTCTTTAAGCTGCCAGACGGGTCTTTCAAGGTACAGCCGCAAAGCCGTCTCCTCATTCGAAATCAGGACAGTCCGATCGCCGGCCATCGTTTTCAGCGCGGCGATCGTATCCGATTCGCGCCACGACGGCGCGTCGAAGGCGAACCCTGCGATCGCGTTTTGGCGCGCGATCCGAACCCCGCGCAAACCGAAAAACGCCGTGACCGTCAAAGCGGCGATCGTCATCAACGCGAAGCGTACTTTTCCGCGCCGTTCGCTTTCGATCCAATCCGCGCCGAAGAGCAGCGCGATCAGCAAAACCGTCGCCAGATACGCCGGCAGGAACATACGCTGGCCGATCGTGATCGGGGGGTAGGTCAGAACCGAAACCGCGCCGATCAACGCCGCGTAGCCTAAATCGAAGGTCGTCAGCGTCAGCAGCAGCGACAGCCGTAAATCGGGTTTCGTTTCGGCGCGCGTCAGGCGAACCGTCAGCGCGGCGAAAAAAACGATCAAAACGATCGCGGTTAACGCGAGCGAAAGAAGCGTCAGGAAATTTCCGAAGCGGCCGGCCGCCGCGATCCAGGATTCCGGCAGCAGCCAGCCCTGCAGAACGGCGTCCGCCTGACCCAGGTAGCGTCCAATTTCGGCGAGCATCCCGGATCGTTCGACGAACGAACGCGAAGCCGTCGTCGCCGTCCGCGCCCGATCATAGGCCATCCAACCTGTCACCGGGGCCATCGATCCGACCAAGTAGATCAGCGCAGCGCCGATTCTCCGTCGGACCGGCGCGCGGCTCAGAATCACGATCATGAAGAAGCCGACCGCCGGAACGATCACCATCGAATAGCGCGTTAGTCCCGCCAGCCCGGCGCAGACGATCGAAAAAAACGTCTCCGATCGCCCGGGCTCGTTCCGAATCGAACGAATCAGCAGCCACAACGCCGCCAATCCCAAAGCGTTCGCCAACGGTTCCGACATCGCCCAGGAATAACCGGGGATCAGGATCGGCGAACCGGCTAAAAAGAGGCCGGTCAGCGTTCCTACGTACCAACGTCCGGCGGCGCGTCCCGCCGCGTAACTCAACAGCCCGACCGTCAGCGCGAAACAGATCAGGTTGATCCAAACCGCGGCGTCCGTCAGGTTCACGCCGAAAGCGGAGAAGACCGCCAAAACGCCCGGATACAACGGCGGAAAATACGGGATCAGGCGAAACGAATCGTCCGGCTGAATTAACCCGACGCCCCGCCCGGCGGCGAAGTTCCACGCCGATTCGAGATAGATAACCGTGTCGCCGCCGATACCGGCCCCGTGCGCCATACTGACGCGCAGAATAGCGGCCCCGACCAGCGCGCAGACCGCGCAGCCGAACAACAGGCATACCTGGTTGCCGATTGACGCGCCGCCGAAAAGGTCCGCGTCAGTCTTCTTTTTTTCTAAGTCTGTCATTCCGTCTCCAACGGGCCGTCGTACGTCATCACGACGACCGTCTCATCTTCATACAACCGAACCAACCCGGCGGCTTCCGCTTCCATGACGATCGCGGACTGAACCGCGGTCCGTTCCGGAAAGGGAAGATCCGGATCAGCCTCGATCAGGAAATAACCGACGCCGAGCGAACGCGCCGCATCGAGCGCTCCGGCCGACGGGAACGTCTCCATAACCGGACGAATCTCGCGGTACTGCGCCGTCGGAAACGCATTGAAAAAACCGCCGATGAACGGTTTTTCATGATAAAGCGTATCGTACGTCCCGGCCTGGTCGTCGTTCAAGTAAAACGGAACGCGCATGACGGCGCGATGATCCGACTGACCCGAGAGCCAGACGGCGACCGGACGCGGCGCGATTTCCGCCGTTTCCGCGGCCGCTTTCGGATAAAAATCCGCCAGGCAGAGCGCGAATAACGCGGCGAACAACAGCGTTCGCGCGCGCCCGTTAAAGCGGTTCAACAGAGCGGCCGCGCCGAGCCCCGCCCCGACGGCGATAAAGAAGCCGCTGAACAGCCCAAAACGCATCATGGCCCGGATCTTAGCGTAAAACGGGAAATATTTGAACAGGAAATAACCGGGCAGCAGCAGCGGAACAGTTTCGCGTCCGAAGCGTTCAGCGAGAAACGCCGGCAACGGGATTTCAAGCGGGCGTTCGTTCCAGTGCAGATCGGTTCCCATCGCTAACAGCGCCGAAACGAAAACGCCCAGGATCAGCAGCGTCCATAGCCGCCGCGTCCGCGCCGTTTCATCCCGGCGGATCGCGCCGAAAATGAAAAGCGAGGCCGCGATGATCCCGATATAGAGCGTCGACTCGATCCAGAGATCGCGATTGAAGCGCGCGCCGATCCAATTGCCGAACGCAAAATGGGTCGTCGCGGGGAGCAGGAAATCGCTAAGGGAAGCGGAGTACGGACGGACGGAAGAAATATCGCGGTCGGGCATTCCGCCGGCGGCGTCTAACGCCAGGAACGGCAGCTCGGCGACGACAAGCAGCGGCAGCGATAACAGGAGCGTCAGTCCCAGCGATTTCCAAAACGAAACCGAGCGGATCAGCTCGCCGCGCCGGATCAGCAGCGTAATCAGAAAAAGCGCGCCGGCGATAAAAATGACCATGAAGACGTAATACTGGGAGCAAAGCGCAGTCAGCCCTAAACCGAGCGCCGCCATCCACGCCGCGCGCCGGTTCGCGCTGTGCGCCGCGGAATCGGCGTTCAGCAAGTCGAGCCAACCCCAGAAGAAGAGCGGAATCCACTGCGTCCCGGACAAATTAAGGTGCCCCGCCAGAAAATGCGCCTGACGATAAGGGAGGCAGGCGAAGAGTCCGCCCGCAATGAAGCCGGCCAGGCGCGATCCGCTCAGCGACGTCAGCCACAGATAACAAATCCAGCCCGATAGCGCGAAGCTCAGCAGCATCGCCGCGTTATAACCGAAAGTTTCGCCGCCGATCAGAGCGAAAGGAACCGCCAGCGCCAACTGCGCCGGAGCGATTTCCGTCGAAGCCAGGCTCCACCCCGCCGGATAGTTTAGGAAACCGACGTTCATCGGATCGACGCCCAAGCTGAAATACGCTTTCTTGAACCAGCCGGTCAGCCAAATAAAATAGATATTATCGCCGACGCGTCCGACGATCGAACCGCTGACGTCGCGCCAGAGCGGACGCGTAAACAGCAGGCCAAACAGGAGAAAACCGGCCAGCGCCGCCGCGTCGATCAGGATCAGCCGCGGGTCCTTTCGGGAAAACGGCCGCGCCCCGTAAAACGCGCGCTTACAAACGGACAAAGCGCTCCTCCGTTGACGAAACCTGCAATCCTTCGATCATGCGCATGGCGCGCAGCCCGTCGTCCAACGTACAGGCCGGTTTTTCTTCGCCGCGCGTCACAGCGATAAAATGGCGCATCTCGTCGATGAACAGCCAGTTTCGTTCGTATCCCGCCGGCGGCGTCCAAACGATCGTTTCGCCGTTGGGCTTAATCAGGCATATCTGCCCATCCTCGTTACGCCAGCGGATCACGCCTTCCGTCCCGACGATTTCGGCGTCATTCCGAGAGACGCGGCGATAATAATCGAGATGAATCGAACCGATCGCGCCGTTTTCATGACGCAGCCCGATTTCCGCCAGATCGTCCACGTCGATTTCCAGATCGGAAACTTTTCCATTGAAACCCCAAATCCGCGTCGCCTCGCCGAAGAGCCAACGGCAGTAATCGAGCGGATGACAAAGCGTCAGCAGAACGCCGCCGCCCAGATCGGCGCGCGCCGCATAGCTGCGGCGGTAATCTTCCCAGGGGTGCCAATCAGGGAGGTATTCGCCCCAATAAACGCGGTAGGATAAAACGCGTCCGATCTCGCCGGCTTCGATTAATTCATGAACGCGAATCAGACCGGGATGGAAGCGATACTGATACCCCATCAGGAAACGATCCGACGCGGCCTCCAACGCCGCCTTCCGCGCTAAAATCGGTTCGAGCGCCCCGTCGATCGGTTTTTCCATCAAGACGGAACAGCCGGCTTCCAACGCCGGCAGCGCGACCGCCAGATGCAGCGCGGTCGGATTGGCGACGACGACGCCGTCCGGCCGGTAAGCCAGCGCTTCCGCGATCGTCGCCACGCAGGGCAAATCCTTAATCTCCTCGTCAGGCAGCGTGCTTTTTCCCGAACGCAGCACGATCAGGTCCTCTTCTCCCAACGTCCGTAAATTACGTAAATGACGGCGGCCGATTGAGCCGAAACCGGCGACTAAAAATTTCATCTCTCTTCTCCTTCCGATTCAAGATCCCGTTCGTATCGACAACGAGCGTTAATCCGTTTCAGATTGCCGCGACGACGCCCGGTAGAGCTTCGATCTCCCTTCCGCTTCAACCAGGACAAGCGCCGCGTCCGTGACCGCGCCGTTCAGCGACCCGGCAACCCAAACCGTCGCGTTATCCGGGAAGAAATCCGGCGCTTCGTCTAAGCTCAGCCGGATCGTTCCGAAACCTTCCGGAGCCAGCGTCAGGAACATCAGCCGTCCTTCCGGGGCGGTTCCATACCCGGCCTTCGCGCTTTCCGGCTCGCCGCTTCCCGCTTCATAATAACGAGGATAAATCGCGATCGCGCCGCCTAAATAATCGTATCGCGCCGCAGCCGTTTCCGTCAACGCCAGTTTCTCCGCCGCCGTCGTCCGGCTTGAATCGGGAAGCGTCAGCGGAAACGCTTTCGCCGCCAAAGGCAGCGCGCAGCCGATGATCAGGAACGTACCCGCAGCGAAGATCAAAGATTTCGCGCCAATCCGAGCGTTCCCCAACGCGGGCCCCTGAGCCGCGGACGAATCGACCGTCTCAAGCTGAAACCCGCTCGCGCGGCGCAGCGAAAAAGTTAACGACGCCAACGCCGCGCCGAAATAAACGAAAAGCGCCCAATCCAGCGGGATCAGGTACCGTCCGGCGGAATAACGCCCGAGCGCAGTGCTGAAATGAAAAAGGATCAATCCGATCAGCGGCAGCCCCGCGGGGAACCCGCGCCACCGCACCGCTGCGGCGATTCCGGACGCAAGAAGCAGGCAGGAAATAACGAATCCCAAGGCGACGAGCGCGGGCGATTCCGAAATCAGGCCTGTTTCCCAGAACGGCGTCCCGCCCCAAAGCTCGCGGTATTCACTCAGCGCCGGACGGATCGGGAAAAGACGGACGGAAGCGATGAGCGCATTAAAGAAATGCGCCGTGACGAACGAGGCGATCCGATCCGGATAACGGATCAGATTGAGGCGGATCGCGGCCGAAAGTTTCTCCTGATACGCCCCGTCGCTCATGTCGGGTTCGCGCGTCAGGTCCAAACCGCCTATATTATAACTGGCCGCCAATTCGCCCGTCTGCGTGCGCGGATGGTCGAAAACGAAACTGCCCGCGATCGCGCGGTTCCGAATCAGCCAGGGCGAAACCGTCAGGATCACGCCGAGAAAGATCAACGCCGCCAATCCCAGCCGTCGCGGCAGCGATCTAAGCCGCCGCTCGGAAGATTTCCGGAAGTTAACGAAAAGAACCGATGGCAGCGCGATCAGGATCAGGAATAAACTCTGCGTCCGGATCAGCGCCGCCAATCCCAACGCCCCGCCGCTCATCAGCGCGTAAAAAGCGGATTGAGCTGCGTTCGAATTTGTATCCGAACGCAGCGACCTGACCAATCGAATCGTCATCCAGAAGAAAAACGCCGCCGCCAACGCCGCCGGCAGATCGGCGAAAAAATACTTCGTGTTGGAAACGTTATGCGCGTACGGCGCGGCGTTGATCGCGTGTACCTCGCGAAAAAGGTAAAGAACGGCGGCGGCGATGCCCGCCTCCCGGCTATGAAGCTCGTTTCCGACCCGGAAAATCAGGACAGGAATCAGCGCCAAGATCAACGTCTGGCAAAATACGACCGCCGGATACGAATTTCCGAACGGCAGATGACAGAGCGCCAAGGTCAAAATATACAACGGCCGCGGGGGAATATCCGCGCCTTTATAACCCATACCATTAATCAACGCGCGCGCATAGTGGCCATAGAACGCGCCGTCCGAAAACGGATAAAGCTCAAAATTCGGCGCGCGTCCCGGCGGCGAAAAGAAACCTTCCCGATTCGGGATCGAAAGCCATATCAGGACCGCCAGCAGGTAAATCGCCAGACCGATCCTGAAATCCGCGCGTCCGCTGAAACCGGGGCGGGAACCGCCGACGAAACGCTGGACAAACCAAAGGATCAGAAACGCGATAAGAAAATGAATCTCGAGGAGCGGGACGGTCGGTTCGCCCCAAAAGGCGTTTTCCTTCGTCAGCCCAAGCCCCGTCCGACGAATAAAAAAGGCGATCGATCCCGTCGCGGCAATGAATCCGAAGAATATCCTTAGCGTCCGGGGATCGAATTTTATCCTGTCGAGCCGAGGCCTGAGCGCGAACGGGATGATAAGCGCGGCCAAACCCCAAACGCTCAGCGCGACGGTATCGGCATGGGTATAAATGACGCGGTCGACAAAATCGCCGGTTGTTCCGAAGCGCAGCCGAGCGAAAAGCGGCGGCAGCGCAGCCAGGACGCACATGAGCGCCAATCCGCATAGTAAATCAAAACGCCGCGATTCTGCTTCAAGGAGTGCGCATAGTTTTTTATTCATAGCGGAAGCAGGACGAACCGACCAAGCCGAAACCAAAACGCCGACCGGCAAAAGCGTTGCCAGCAGGCGCGTCGCCGAAAACGTCCAAAACCCGGCGCCGACGCGAAGCGGCTGAAAAAGCGCCAGGATCAGCGCCATGAGGGAAAAGAAGATTCCGAGTGCCTGAAAATAAATCGCGGTTGAGGGCGTTTCCCGATCGCGGTCCATCGCGTCCTTTCAATATCAAGATCGATCGCGCTCGCTGAAAGCGGCGCGGTTGGTTATCGTTACCGGTAATTATAAAAGGTTCGCGGGATTCAAAAAGGAGCGCGCCCCGTAAATAAGAAATAAATCGATCCGCTCGTCATCCCGCCGGCTCTCCATCGTCGCTATTTCTTTTTATAACGCGTAACGAGCCTATGGAAATTTCATAATTTAGAAACGCAGATCTGCCATAA
>JASBYO010000009.1 GCA_029983925.1 Flexilinea sp. | reverse complement strand
GCTTTAATTCGATCGCCTTCGATCAGGACGCCGCCGCCGGCGTAGACCTGATCCCGGTCGTCCATGGTCAAAACCGTCGCGTTCTTTAAATAAATCTGTTTCGCCATTTTCTTTCAGACCTTCTTTACTATTTGTTGGGTTTTATTTCGGCTGGCTTAATTATAGAGGGTCGGATGATGATTTTCATCCTGCGTTGGATATGACAGCGATCCTAAACAACGGAGAATAAACCGAAAGAACCGGACGCAAATGCCCGGTTCTGAAATGCCGTAAGAATTGAACGGCTGCGCGCTGGGAACGATCGATCCCGCTATCCTTCGTCTTCGATCATGATCTTCAGGATCTGCTTATCGGTTTCTTTCATGCCTTCGCGTCCGAGTTTCGAAACGCTCGAGATCGTATTTTCGATTCCTTTTTTGACGATCCCGTCTCCGCCGTAGAATTGCTGCTTGTTTTTCGTCATGTCGATCGCCAGGTAAGCGCCGTCGATCGAGGTAGCGATTTTCGCGGCGCAGGAGGGTTTCGCGCCGTCGCAGACGATTCCCGACGTAATCGCCAGGCAGTTGACGATTTCATGCTTGATAAAATCGTCGTCCTCTCCCAGCAAGTAGGATATTCCCGCGCCGGACGCGCAGGCGGCGCTGACGGCGCCGCAATAAGCGGAGAGCCTGCCGATTCCCGCTTTCTGATGAAGTCCTAACAGGTTCGCCATGATCAGCGCGCGGTAGAGTTTTTCTTCCGGGGCGTTATACGCTTTGGCATGTTCAATAATCGGGACGGAGACGGTAATTCCCTGATTCCCGCTTCCGGAATTGATCACGACCGGCAGTTCGCAGCCGCTCATACGCGCGTCCGATCCGGCGGCCGCTTTGGCTTTCGCGCGAACGCGGACGTCTTCGCTGTTGCCGGACAGGATGACTTTCCCGATATTCGCCCCCCACTCGTTTTTGAGCCCTTCTTCGGCGATGGCGCTGTTGAACTCAATCTGACGGGCGATGACGCCGCGAACGTCGTCGATATCGCAGCTGCGCGCGAAATCAAGGATTTCGTCGACGCTCATCCGATCGGCGTCGTCGGATGTCACGAATCCGCAGGCGACCGGTTTTTCCATCAGCGTTTCGCCGTTCTTTTCGATATGGACGATATTCGTATGTTCATTGACGATTCGGACTTTCGCCGATTCGTCTCCCGCGTAAACGGATACGATCAGATCGAAAACGATCCCGCTGTCGAGAAATTCGGTCGTGATAATTTTCTTTTAAAGGTATTTCGCGATTTCTTTTTTCTGATCGGCGCTGACGACGCTGATAACTTCGAGAAGTTTCGACGAATCGCCGGCGATGATCCCGGCTGCCGCCGCGGCTTGAAGCCCTTTGAGATCGGACGTGTTCGGGACGACGACCGATTTAACGTTTTTAATGATATTTCCGCTGGCTTGAATAATGACTTTTTCGGGAATTTTCCCAAGAATTTCGCGCGCTTTTGCCGCGACGTAGGCGACCGCGATCGGTTCCGTACAGCCCATCGCCGGCATCAGTTCCTTTTTCAGGATTTTGACGTATTTGTTATAACAATCGGATCCGCGCTCCATTTTGATTAAAAAACTCCTTCCGGTTTTTTACGCTCTTCGCCGTCGATTCCGTATTCCGGCGCCGAACGGATGATCGCTGATTTCAGGGTTCATTATAATCTGATTCACGTCAGATTCGGCGGGGATCCGACGGCTGTTTTCGGTTTTTCTCCGCTTTGTTTGAAAGAAAAACGACCGGATCGAGCTGCGGTTCCGGTTCCGTTTATTTCGCGTCGCGTCGGCCCGCCGCGGAACTCAATTTACGGATTCGGCTGAAACGCGAACGGTCCCGGCCCATGAACCGGTAATTTCGCGTAGAAAATGGCCCCGCTGTCGATTTCGGACGAGCCGCTCGTGATCATCATCAAATCGCGTTCTTTCCCTCCGAATGAAGCGCAGCTGACATTCAAACCGCCGACGGGAATTTCGGCGCTGACCGATCCGAAGACCGGATCGAAACGGCAGACTTTCCGTCCGCCCCATAACGCGATCCATAGATTCCCGTCGTCGTCGGCGCAGAAGCCGTCGGGGCAGCCGGATTCTTTCGGGATCGAGAACGCGACGCGGCGGTTCGCGAGCGTCGCGTCGGCGTTGATATCGTAAGCGAAAACGGATTGCGTCGGCGTATCGGTATGGTAGAGCGTCGCGCGGTCCGGACTCCAGGCGATTCCGTTCGGGATTGTCATTCCCCGCAGGGCCTGGAGGATAGTTCCGGCGCGGATAACGAAGAGCGCGCCGAGTCCTTCCGCTTGCGGATCGTTTTGATCGATCGCCATGACGCCGGCGTAAAGCGATCCGTCCAGGCCGCATTTCCCGTCATTAAAGCGCAGCCTGGGATCGAGGTTCAGGCGCAGATAAGGTTCGAATGTTTCAGATTCAAGATCGAGGATCATCAGCGTATCGCGGACGCCGGCGAGGACGTTCCGCGCGTCGATCGGAACGATGAAGCCGACGAAATCCGGCGCCGGGATGCGGCGAACGGACTCGGGCGCATTCGGCCCCCATTCGCAAACCGCTTTCCCTTCGATATCGACGAAAATGAACGCGTTCCGTTCGGCGATCCAGACCGGACCTTCCGCTAAGCGGAACGGCTCATGATTCGATCGGCTCGAAGGGTAGGACTGAACGTTCATTCGCCTAATCCGCGAAGTCGTTTTCAGCGACGACGGGAAGCGTCGCCGCGCCGTCGATCCGTAAAATATTGCCGGTCATGTAGGCGGCTTTATCGGAGATAACGTATAAAACCGCGTGAGCGATTTCTTCCGCGGTCGCAAAACGCCCCAACGGCAGCTTTTCTTTCGCGCGGTCAAATTCGTCGGTCGATAAACGTTCGACCGCGGTATAGCCGGGCTCGACCGCGACGACGCGGATCCCCGTCCGCGCGAGCTCCATAGCGGCGTTTTTCGTAAACTTCGATACGGCCGATTTCGCGCCGGCGTAAACCGTCGAATTCGGCCAGCAGCCTTCGACATGATTCGAGGATATATTGACGATTACGCCCGGTTTCCCGGCGGCGATCATGCGCCGGGCGGCAAGCTGGGCGCAGAAAAAAACGCCGCGCCAGTCGACGGCCGTAATCCGGTTGAAATGCTCCTCCGTGACGTCAAGGAAGGGCATCGATTCGGAGACGCCGGCGTTATTGACGAGGACGTCGAGTTGTAAACCGCGCTCGTCAATAAAAGCGAACATCGCGCGCAAATCTTCCATCCGCGTCAGATCGGCATGGACCGGATACGCTTTCCGCCCGGTATTCTCGATTTCCGCGCAGAGCGTGCGCGCCTCCTGTTCGTGGGTGTTGTAATTTACGATTACGTCAAAGCCGGTCTTCGCCAACTCATGCGCCACTGCCCTGCCGATTCCGATCGCTGCGCCGGTGACTAAGGCTACTTTTTTCGTCATGCTCGATTCTCCGTCTGGTTTCGGTTTATTACGATTATTTGTCGAACTGTTCGCTTTTGAACGCGAACGGATTTTAATTATACGGGATACCTGTAATATTTTCTTGAACCGCGATAAAAATGATACGCGATTGCCGTTTTGAAACCGGCGGGCGTTTGTCATCGCTTGTCCGCGCGATTGTACGGCGCGTCTATAATTAGCGGATGTACCGCCGCTGTCGGGGAAGGGAGAACCATGGCGACCGCTTTTCTTTGTCTGATCTATATCCTGTTTATCAGTCTCGGGCTGCCCGATTCGTTATTAGGGGCCGCGTGGCCGGTGATGCATCTCGAAATCGGCGCGGCGGTCGATTTTGCCGGTCTGGTTTTTATGTGTATCCAGGTCGGGACGATTACCTCCGCGATTTTCGGCAGCCGCCTGATAAAACGGTTCGGTACGGCGAAGATTACGATGCTCAGCGTTTTCGTCACCGCTGTCAGCATGTTGGGGTTCGGGTTGGCGAAATCCCCGTGGATGCTGTTAGCGCTGGCGCTTCCTTACGGACTTGGCGCCGGAGCGATCGACTCAGGCTTAAACGAATACGTCGCGGAAAATTATGAATCGCGGCATATGTCCTGGCTTCACAGTTTCTGGGGCTTAGGCGCGATGACCGGGCCGATCCTGCTGTCGATTCTGCTGACGGTCGGGTCAGGATGGCGGACGACGTATATCGTGATCGCGTCGATTCAATTCGTTCTGACGGCGATCGTTTTTCTGACCCTGCCGCTTTGGGATCGAATGGCGGCTCGAAATACCGAACATGCCCTGGCGAAGGAATTTGAGGATCGTCCCGGCGAAGCTAACGGGCGCAAACCGATCTTTCGCCGGAAAGGCTTTTTTGGCGCGCTGCTGTCGATGTTCTGTTATTGCGCGGTTGAACAGAGCTACATGCTCTGGGGCGCGACGTACCTGATCGCGGCGTTCCGCTTTACGCCCGCGGAGGCGGCGGGCTGGGTCTCGTTTTACGTGACGGGGATTACGCTCGGACGTTTCTTCTCCGGATTTTTATCGATGCGCTTTACCAATTCGGAGCTGATCCGTTACGGGACGCTGACGGTCGCGGCCGCTACGGTCGGCGTCGTCTTACCGCTCCCGGTTCCGGTTCGGGTGGGCTGTTTCCTGCTGGCCGGGATCGGGTCGGCGCCGATTTTCCCCTGTATTTTGCATGATACGCCGATCCGCTTCGGCGTCCGCGACGCTCAGGAAGTCATGGGGTACCAGATGGCGGCGGCCTATATCGGTTCGCTCTCGATTCCGCCGCTGGTCGGGCTGATCGCGACGCAGGTGAGCGAGCTGCTGATTCCGGTTGCGTTTCTCGTGATCGCGATGCTGCTGCTGATTGCGACGGAACGAATCGCGATCAGCCGGTCGGAGCGAAGGCGCGGCGCGTGATTTCGCGGTTGGCTTCCGATTGGGATTCGCGTTTACAATTAAGGCGAACCGATCGATCGGGATGAGTTTTCTGAAGGAGTTCGTCGGAATCGTTTAACGATGAAACAGGGCTATCGAATTTTTTTCGGGACGTTTTTCCCGCTTACGCTATTCGCTGTTTTTGTTTTGACCTGGATTTATCAGGTTCGCTCGGTCGGGTTTTATTTAGACGACTGGCTTTATATTTCCGCGTATCATCAGGGCGGGTTCGCGGCGCTTCAGGCGTACGCTTTTGACGACAGCCGTCCGGGACTGCTGCCTTACGTAATCGGATTGGGCTTCGAGCTGATCGGTTATGACCGGCTCGGTTGGCAGCTCTGGTCGTTATTCTGGCGTTATTTGGGCGGAGTCGGGCTTTGGCTGCTGGTTCGGACAGTTTGGCCGAAGCGCAGCGAGACCGCGGTTTTTTCAAGTATTCTTTTCGCGATCTTTCCGTTTTTTAAACATCAGGCTTTTTCGATCGCCTATAACCAGATTTGGATCCAGGGCGCGCTGGTGACGTTTTCGTTTTGGCTGACGGCGCGGAGCCTTAAGACGGAACGCCGCATCCAATCCGTTTTCATGACGGCCGCGGCGGTGATCTTAAGCGCGGCGCAGCTGTTAATGACGGAATATTACCTGCCGGTTGAGGCGGCGCGTTTGGTTCTGATCCTGATCCTTACCGACGGGAGCGCGCCGGTTCGGGAGCGGGTCCTGAAATCGTTTCGGCTTTATCTTCCGTACGCAATCGTGTTGGCGGGATATCTGGCGGCGCGTTTCGGCGTGATGCCGAAATTGGTCGCGGATCGGAATACGCTGAATTGGATAGCGGAATTTGACAATCCGTTTGATTTCGCGCTGTACCTGACGCAGATGTTTTTCCAATACGCGGCCGAGTCGATTTGGGGCGTTTGGTACCGGAGTATCCGCCCGAGTCGGATCGATTTTTCAATCGTGTCGCAGCGGATCGGTTTGGCGGCCGCCGCGATCGTTTTTATTCTGCTGACGCCGGTAAGCCGGTTCCTCCGCGATCCCGACGAATCGCCCGAATCGGAGACGGACGCCGGACAGATCGTTTTTTTCGGGACGGTCTTGACGATTTTAGGCTTTCTTCCCGGGATGGCGATCGATCGGAATCCCTCGACCGATTTTCTTTATCATGACCGTTTCCTGATCCCGGCGTTTTTGGGACTTTCGCTTCTGATTCCGGCGTTTTTTTACCGCTTCCTGCGCGGTCCGGCGCTTCGCGTCATCGTATTATCGGGGCTTTGCGCGATTGCGGTTAATTTTCAGATTGTCAATTCCTTCGATTACCGGAACGCCTGGACAAACCAGCAGAATTTTCAATGGCAGCTTTATTGGCGCGTTCCGGACGCGAAACCGAATACGGCGTTTATCGGCGACGGGATTATCGCCTCGTTTTTGGGCGGATGGGCGGACGGCACGATGGTCCTGGAGATGTACGGAAAAGGGTCAGGCCTAAACCCGACGCCATACTGGTATCTCGTCGGCGGCGAAGGCGATTTCGCGCATGAGTTTCAGAATCGGCTGCCGCTGACGAATAAAGTGAAGATTTACGATTTCCATGCCGAATACGGCGATAATATCGTGCTGACGAAAGGCGAGTGGGACCGCTGTCTTTGGGTATTGGAAGATCTGGATCAGTTTAATCCATATATCGCTCCGGCGACGAAGAATCTGATTCAATATCAGAATCCGGATCGGATCGTCTACGATTCGGATTGGAAGCTGAATCCGGCGCTGTTCGGTAAGGATTACCGTCACGATTGGTGCTATGCCTATGAAAACGCCGCTGTCGCGGTCGTACGCGGCGATTATGAGGCGGCGCTGGCGTTTTATGCGGAATCCATCGCAAACGGTTGGGAACCGATGAAGCCGATCGAGTTTACGCCGTTTATCCGCGCCGCGGCCCGGCTCGGCAATTGGGATTTGGCCGCCGAGCTGACGGAACGCGCCGGTTGGGAATCGCATATTACCTGGGAATATTTCCGCGCGCTGTGGGATGAACTGATGACGATTGAAGCGGACGCGCGGCAGCGCGACGCGGCGTTTGCGCGTGTCGCGCCGTTCGTCCTGCCTCCGGCTCCCTGAGGCGCTCAGTTATCCGATCTGTCCCGCGAAACGGGCGAAGCTCCCGGTATAGAAAATGACGTTATGGGAGAGGGGAATTTTCCTCTCTCCCAAATTTATCATAACCTCAAAGCCGGAGAATTGAGACCCGCTGCGGCGAAAACTGAAAGCCGCTGCGCCCGCCGATCGGGAAAATGAATTTCAATGCGAGAGAATCCGCTTCAGGCGGTCCTGTCTTATAAGCGGTCCGATAAAAGCCGCGCGAAAACTCCCGAAAGACTTTATTTCTCCGTTGCGGTTTTCAGCAATCGGCGCAGGAAGAACAGAATGTAAATGGTTTGGATCCCGTCGGCGATAAGACTGATCCCCGCGAGCGTCATAAGAAACTGCATGCTTTCGAACGGCGCCCAGATGATGACGATCCCGAGGATTATCATCAGGAACCCGGAGATCAGCAGACCCCACCATTTTTCGTAACCGTTGCCCTTGATTTCAAAAGCGGTTTGAATCAGCGAGATTCCTTCCGCGACGGTAAAGACGCCGATTGCTAACGGAATCGCGACGGATACCGCGCCCGGAAAAACGAGGACGGCTACGCCGATAAAGATATTAATTAAACCGATCACGAGATCGGACTTGAAGAGGCCTTTATGGCTCCCTGCGCCGAAGTATAAGAATAGCCGGTAGCATCCGAAAATGATAAATACGATGCTGATCAGTTTTAATAAGACCGCTAACGTGATCCCCGGCTGGGCGATGACGAAGAAGCCGAGAACAACCAGCAGGACGGAATAAAGAAGTCCGCTCCAAAAACGACTTTTCAGGGTTTTCATAATTTCCTCCGAAAACTGTGACGAAGTGTAGATTTATTGTATATCGGAGGCGGCGTAGTATTTTCCTGTACCGCTCAAAAAAATGACAGTATGACGGGCGTTTGTTCGCTCGGAGCGAGGGCGTAAATTTGTATGGATTCCGCTTATGTTGGTTTGAAAATGAGGATAAAATTGAGAAAGCTTAAATAAATGATCGCGCGGGATTGTATAATTTATAAATCGCCGGGGATATCGATCCCGCGGCGCGAACGGTTTTGACCGGCCGATCGTGCGAGAGACGGCCGGGTATTCTGACAGGAAAAGGGACAGAAAATGAAAGATCGCTACGATGTGGTCATTATCGGCGCAGGAATCGTCGGCTGTTTGACCGCGCGCGAATTGGCGAAATACGATTTGGATATTCTCGTTCTGGAACGGAACGGCGACGTCGGCGCGGCGACTTCCGCGGCGAATTCCGCGCTGATTCATGCCGGTTACGACCCGATTCCGGGAACGCTGAAGGCTGAGCTGAATGTCCGCGGCAACGCGATGTGGGACCGTTTGTCGTCTGAACTGGATATTTCGTTTCGGCGGACCGGCGATTACGTCGTCGCGATCGGCGAGGACGAGATCGAAAATTTAAAAATACTGAAACGTCAGGGGGAGCTGAACGGCGTCCCCGGTTTGGAGCTGATCGACGGCGAGACGGCAAGGGCCCGCGTTCCGGCTCTGAATCCGGAAACGGCGGCGGCGTTATACGCGCCGAGCGCCGGGATCGTCGACACGTTCGGCGCGGTTATCGCCGCGGCTGAGAACGCGGTCGAAAACGGCGTCAGTTTTGCGTTCGAAACCGAATTTGAGGATTTTATTTTTGACGGGAACCGGATTATCGGCGTCAAGACGCCGCGCGGTTCGATCGGCTGCGATTGGGCGATCAACTGCGCCGGATTGGAGGCCGATACGGTCATGCACAAAGCCGGCGCGCGTCCCGATTTCAGAATCCGCGCGCGCCGCGGCGAATACTGCGTAATCGATCCGGAATATTTTACGCTCGATACCGTTTTATTTCCGGTCCCGAGCGTCAAAGGAAAAGGCGTCCTCGTTTTTACAACGACGCATGGGAATACGGTCGTCGGTCCGACGTCGGAATGGATCGACGGCAAAACGGATGCGGCGATTTCCGCGTTCGGTCAGGCTTACCTCGAAGAAAATATGCGGAAGTTGGTTCCGACGATCGATTTGCGGCGGACGATCGCCGTGTTCGCCGGATTGCGCGCCAGCGGAAACGCGCGCTGCCTGAATCCGGCGGTCGATTACGTCGGCGATTTTATCGTTGAAGCGGCGGCGGAGGCTGCCGGATTGATCAACTGCGGCGGGATCGAGTCGCCCGGGTTGACGTCGGCGCCGGCGATTGCGGAAAGAATCGTGCGGATCTTGCGCGAGGCGGGCGCCGCGCTGTGCGAGCGGTCGGATTGGAACCCGATTCGAAAAGGCCGTCCGGTTATGCGCCGTCTATCCGACGCGGAAAAACAGCGGCTGATTAAGACGGATCCGCGTTACGGGAAGATCGTCTGCCGTTGCGAAATGGTGACGGAAGGCGAGATCGCAGCCGAGATTCACGCGCCGATTCCGGCGCGGACGTACGACGCGCTGAAACGGCGGACCTGGCTCGGAACGGGACGCTGCCAGGGGGGATTTGATCTGACGCGCGTCGTCGAAATTTTGGCGCGCGAGTTGGGCGTTCCCGTTAGCGATATCCGTAAAAATGAAGCCGGTTCTGAATTTGTCGTCGCTGAGACGAAGAATTGGAGCGGCGAATGAGCGAACGGTTCATTGCTTCGGATTTTGACGTCGTCGTGATCGGCGCCGGCCCGGCGGGTTTGGCGGCGGCGATATCCGCGAAAGAAAACGGCGCGGGATCGGTCCTCGTAATCGATCGGGAAAGCGAAGCCGGCGGGATTCTCCAACAATGCGTCCATAACGGTTTCGGATTGGATACGTTTAAAGAAGACCTTCCCGGGCCGTCTTACGCGCAGCGGTATATCGACCGCGCCGCCGCGGCAGGGGTCGCGTTCCTTTTTAATACGATGGTTACGGCGGTCAGCCGCGACCGCCGCGTTTTAACGTCGAATGATCGCGACGGCGTCCGCGAATATCGCGGGAAGGCGATCGTCTTTGCGATGGGCTGCCGCGAACGCAGCCGGGCGCAGATCCGCGTTCCCGGAACGCGCCCAGCGGGGGTTTATACGGCCGGAACGGCGCAGCGCTGGGTCAATATCGACGGGTTTTTACCGGGGCGGCGTTTCGTCATCTTGGGGTCCGGCGATATCGGCATGATTATGGCCCGGCGTTTGACGTTGGAAGGCGCGAAGGTCGAATGCGTGGTTGAGATCAATTCGTATTTGTCCGGCTTATCGCGGAATCTGGTTCAATGCTTACAGGATTACGATATCCCGCTGCTCCTTCGGCATACGGTAACGAAGATCATTGGGAATAAACGCGTCGAGGCGGTCGAGATCAGCGCCGTCGACGAGCGCTGGAAACCGGTCGCAGGGAGCGAGCGCGCCGTACCCTGCGATACGTTGCTGTTGTCGGTGGGGTTGATTCCGGAGAATGAATTGACGCGCCGCGTCGGGATCGAGATGGATCCCTTAATCGGCGGACCGGTCGTCGATAATCGTTACGCGACGAATCTTCCGGGTTTTTTCGGCGCCGGTAACGTCGTTCAGGTTTACGATCTGGTCGATTCGGTTTCCTCCGCGGCGGAAATCGCCGGACGCTCGGCGGCGCGCTACGCCGCGGGAACGTTCGCCGCGGATTGCGGATCGATGCCGGTTCATCCCGGAAAGAACGTGCGTCAGGTCGTTCCGCAGCGGATCTGTCCGGCGTCGTTAGCGGAAGACCCGATCGCGCTCCAGCTGCGCGTAGCGAAACCGCTCGAAGGTCCGGTTGAATTTCGCGTTATCGGCGGAGATCGGATCCTTGTCCGAAAACGTTTCCCGTATGCGCGTCCCGGCGAGATGGCGACGGTTATGATCCCGAAAGCGGCGGGTTCTGCGTTCCGAGAGACGGACGAAGTTCGGATTGACGCGGTTCCGCTGGCGGAAGGAATCGAGTAAGCGGGGAAAGAAAATGAAACGGAATATGATTTGCGTGACTTGTCCGCGCGGCTGCCGGCTTCAGGTTGTGAAGGACGGCCATGGGAAACTGACTGTCAGCGGGAATTTTTGCGCGCGCGGCGTGAAATATGCACAAATTGAATTAAGCGATCCGCGCCGTATGATTGCGTCGACGGTTCGCGTCAGGAACGGGATCCATGCCGTCGTTCCGGTAGCAACCGATCAGCCGATCCCGAAAGCGCTGATCCTGGATGCGATGGCGTTATTGAAGCGCGTCGTCGTAGACGCGCCGGTCAGGATGGGCGACGTTATCCTTCCCGACGTTTTAGCCAGCGGCGTCAACATTGTCGCCAGCCGGGACCTGGCCGGACGGGATGCGGCCTGGTCGCCATAAAATGATTTTTTGTTTATACTTGAGTTAGTCAACCCGAAATGTTACTGACGCTTTGCGTTAAGAAGGGCCGGATATATGAGCGATAAACCGATAAATCACAAGTTATATTCAGCGGGCTGTTCAGGGACGATTAAAGGTTCCGGAAAAGATGTTAACGAAGATTTCACGATTTTCTATGAAAAGGAACCGGAAGGAAATATCGGCGCTGGAAATTTTTACGTGATCGCCGACGGCGTCAGCGGTACCTATCGTCCGGAAGTTTCGGCGACGTTTGTCGGGAAAAAAGTTCTTTACGATTATTTCCGTTCCCGCGAGTACGCGGAAGCGAATAAAATCGCGATCGCGATCCGAAACGCGAATCATGAACTGTATCATTACGCGCAGGCGCAGCATCAGGAAATGCAGTCGGTCGTCGCGGCGGTTTCGATCGTTGAAGGGCGGGCGGTTATCGGGACAATCGGCGATTGTTCCGTTTTCATTTTACGCGCCGGCGTCGCTTATAAGATGACGGAAGAGCAGGTCTCGAAAACGGACGACGATCAGATCCTGGTCCATACGCTCGGAGAAACGGACGATATTATCGTCGATATTTTAGACGCGATTGAGCTGAAATCGGGCGATATCCTGATTATCAGCAGCGACGGTATGGCGAACTACGCCGGAAAGAAAGAATTTCTGGAAGCCGCGATGGCGGAGCATCCGAAAGAAATCTGCAGGCGCTTATTGGAGGAAATCGAACCGCGGAAACCTGCGGTTGACGTTTCGGTTCTTGTCGTCAAAATTTACGACGAAAATACGGTGTTATCGGTCGTTCGTCAACCGGGAACGGCTCCGGAAAGGGTCGAAGTTGGCCAGGTCGCCCAGGACCTGAAGTTTTATCAGGCGACGCACGCCCAACCGGCGGTCGAAGAAAGCGAAACGGCGCCCGTGGAACCGAGGCGGCTGCCGCTTCGGATTCTGGCCGGGATTTTAATCGTCTGTATTATCGCGGCGCTGATCTGGTTTATCGGCGATTCGAACATGGGCGGGAAGATTTTCGCGCCGCGCGATACGGCGACGCCGACGATCGACGCGGTTCAAGCGACGTTGTCTTCAATTAATGCGACGAAAGAAGCCGAATTGATTTTGCAGCTGTCGTTTACGCCGACGGCGACGATCGAACCGACGGCGACCGTGACGCCGTCGCCGCTGCCGCCGACCGAAACGCCGACGCCGACAGAGACGATCGAACCGACGCCGGATATCGCCGGAGCGGTCCCGGAAAATCCGCAAATTATGGTTTCCGATAAAGACAACGCAGAGCTGGTTTTCGTGCCGGCGGGCGTATTCCTGTTCGGGGCGGATTCTTCGGACGGAAACGCGGACCAGGACGAAAAGCCGCGGCTCAGCGTTTATTTGGACGATTATTGGATCGATCGCATGGAAGTGACCAACGCCCAGTACTCTCGCTGTGTCGAAGCCGGCGTTTGCGAAACGAACGGGACGTTTATCGTGAACAATCCGCTGTATGGCGATCATCCGGTCATGTCGGTAACGTTCGATCAGGCGCAGCAATACTGCCAATGGGCGGGGCGGCGGCTGCCGACCGAATTTGAATGGGAAAAGGCGGCGCGCGGAATTGACGGGCGCCTGTATCCGTGGGGAGACGAAGCGCCGACAGCTCAGAATCATTACGCGAATACGCCGTTGATCGAAACGATCGAAGGCGCGACGCCCGACGATTACGGAATTTATCCGGTCGGGACTTTCCCGAAAGGGGCGAGTCCCTATGGCGCGCTCGATATGTCCGGGAACGTTTGGGAATGGACGTCGACGCGGTACAGCGACGACGCTTATTCTCGGCTTGCGGAACTGGCGGACAGCGACGGGATTGTCAAAAATCCGGAAGATTTGACGGAAGGCGCGATTCATGTCAAGCGCGGCGGTTCAGCCTCGTTCAGCGAATCGTATTTCAGCGTATTCATGCGTACGACGCAGCGGTGGGGCGATAATATTTATGAAAACGATTATTTAGGCTTCCGCTGCGCGCTGCCGGGGAGATAAAATTATCGTCATGGCGAATCAAAAACCGGAGATTGTCTTCATGGGATCGCCCGAGATCGCGGTCCCGTTATTTCGGGCGATCGCGAAAGAATATCCGATCCGCGGCGTCGTAACGCAGCCGGATCGACCGGCGGGCCGCGGGAAAAAGGAAATCGCGCCGGCGGTCAAGATCGCGGCGGAAGAGGCCGGTATTCCCGTCTTTCAGCCGGAACGGCTGCGTCTTCCGGAAGCGTTCGAAGTCGTCGCGGCTTGGCGGCCGGAACTGATTGTCGTTATGGCCTATGGCCAGATCCTGCGGCAGAATGTTCTGGATTTACCCAAATACGGCTGTATCAACGTTCACGCGTCGCTGCTCCCGCGTTGGCGCGGCGCTTCTCCGATTCAGGCCGCGATCCGCGCCGGCGACGAGACGACGGGGGTTTCGTTGATGAAGATGGACGCCGGGATGGATACCGGAGCCGTTTATTCGACGCATGAACTGGCGATCGCCGCCGACGATACGGCGGAATCGTTGTCCGCAAAATTGGCGGATTTGAGCGCGCGCGCGTTTCTGCGCGACTTGCCGCGGATTTTGTCGGGGGATTTGGTCCCAGCGCCGCAGCCGGAAGAGGGCGTCACGCTGACCGGGCTGATCCGAAAAGAGGACGGAATTTTAGATTTAAATCAGCCCGCGCGCGATTTGGAACGGCTGGTCCGCGCCTATTCGCCATGGCCGGGCACGACGGTTGCGATCGACGGGATGATGCTGAAAGTGCTGCGCGCGCGCGTCGATCCGGCGGAATCGTCGGCTCCGTCCGGAACGCGCGCCGTTATCGGGAAATTTCCGGCGGTTAAGGCCGCCGATCGCTTCCTGATTTTAGACGAAGTTCAGGCGCCGGGCCGGAAACCGGCTTCCGGGAGAGACTTTTTAGCCGGATTTCGAACGTGGCTCGATAAAGAGTAGGAAAACCAATTAAAACAATCAGTTGACGGGGCAGAAGATGAGATTTTTATGTATCGGCGCGGGCGCGATCGGAACGTATATCGGCGGCAGTTTATTATCCGCGGGCGAGACGGTGACGTTTGTCGAACGTCCGGAGGCGATTGACCGTATAAAGGATCAGGGTATGACGGTCGTTCGGACGGACGGAACCGCGTATAAGGCGGACGGCGTTTCAATCGTCCCGACGGCGTCCGACGCGTTGGCGCTCGGAGATTATGACGCGGTTATTTTTGCGGTCAAGTCGTTCGATACGGAAAAGATTTTAGCCGGCTTATCGCCGATGATCGACCGGCTTCCGCCGTTTCTTTCGCTCCAAAACGGCGTTGAGAACGAGGCGAAACTGGCGGCGGTCCTGGGCGCGGAGCGGGTGATTCCCGTTTCGGTCTGTACCGCGATCGCGCGTTCCGGCCACGGCGCGATTCAGGTATCCAAACTGCGCGGAATCGGGATTGCGGCGGGTCATCCGTTATCGCGGCGTATTTGCGACGCTTTCGCGCGCGCCGGCTTAAAACCGGCGCTGATTCATCAGGCCGAAGGGATGAAATGGTCGAAGATGATTTCGAATCTGCTTTCGAACGCGGCGTCGGCCATATTGAATATGACCCCGGCGGAAGTTTACGCCGATCCGGATTGCTATGCGCTGGAACGGTCGCAGATTTCGGAAACGCTGGCGGTCATGAAGGCGTACCGAATTCCGATCGTCGATATTCCCGGCGTTCCGGTCAGGCTGCTCTGCGCTGTCTTCCGTTATCTTCCGGCCGCGGCGGCGCGCAAAGCGCTGTCGGGCGCGGTCGGCGGCGGGCGCGGATCAAAGATGCCGTCGTTCCATATCGATCTTTACTCCGGCAGCAAGGAAAACGAGGTCGAATTCCTGAACGGCGCGGTCGTCCGCTACGGAGAAGCGAAAGGACTCGCGACGCCGGTCAACCGCCTTTATTATCGAACGCTGATTGCGATGACGCGGGGCGAGATCGCGATTAACGCCTTCGATCACGCGCCGGCGCGACTGCGCGCGCGCCTTTAAGGAATAAGAATAAAGCAATCGTCGCGTTCGTAGCGGTTATCCGCGTCGATCGCGGCGACGCGAATCGCATAGATTCCGCTTTCGAGCCCGTCGTAATCGAATTCCGCGACTGTCCAACGCCCGTTTTCGATCGCCGGCCTTTCTTCGATTAAGTACCATCCGTTCGGATCAAGCCCGCGTCCGTATTGGACGAGGACGGTTCGGATCGGATTTTCAGCGTTGAATTCGACTTTAATCTCGACTTTTTTCGTTCCCGAGACGGCGTTCAATCCGACGTCGGTAAACGAAACCGGCGCGAAAATCTGAACGGCGCCGGCCTCTTTTTCCCGGACGGCGTCGTATATCGTCGGAACGGCTTCAATCTGATTTGTTTTCGCCCAATATTCAGCAAAGTCCGGCAAATCCAGGAACGTCTTTTCCGCGCGCAGCGCAAAAGGGGTCAGCGCGGTCGCGAGCGCGCCGGTCTCGCTGTTGACCGTCAAATTCCGATAGCGATCGTCCGCTTCGAGCGGTTCGTTTCCGGTCAGGAAAACTTCGCTGACCGGATTCGGGCAGGCGGCAGTCAGGCGTTTCCCGGATTCAGCGCAGACGAGCCGCGTTGCGACGGATTCCGGCTGCGTCCACCCGCTTATCGGAAGATCTTTATGCGCCTTTTCCGCGATGGAGCGGAAGAGCGCCGTGATCGCTTCTTCGATAACCCGTCCGCTGGTGTCCGCGACGGCGCCGATTCGGAGCGCAATGACGCGATCCGGCGTATAGCCGATAAACCAACGGGACGAATCGGACAGGGTTCTCCCGATTTTTACCGCTGTCGGCCGTTCGAAAAAGCGATATGTCTGGTCGTCGGCGGAAAAAGTATGGTTAACGAGGTACGCCAGCGGCTCGTCCAGGAAACGCAGCGACGCGCGCGGCTGAAGCTCGATCGGCTCGGCTGAATCGGGTCGGAAAGCAGCGAGAACGGTACGCGGAACCGGAAGCGGGTCTTTCGAATCGGCATACGCGCCGGAAATCTGCCCGCCGCCGGCGAAAGCGCTGAACGCGGCGGCTAAGTTTTCAACGCTGACGAAACCGCCGCCGAAATAGAGCCGCCCGGCGTTCAGCCCGCTCCAGTTCGAAAGTCCGAATTCCGCCATCGTGCGCATGATTTTGTCGGAGCCTAAATCCCTTGTTAATTCGACGATCGGCGAAAGCCGGTCCTGGGTCAGCGCGGTCCGCAGCCGGATCGGTCCTAATTCAGATTGGCCGCGGCGATCGTCCGGCGGGTTAAATTCCGGTCTGGCCGACGGTATATCCCATACCGAGCTGGCCGGGCTATAGCCGTTCGAATAGGCGGTCAGCGCCGCGAACGGGGTAATCACGCTTCCGGGCGGATAGGAGCGAAACGATTTTTCACTGATTCGGATCCCGTTCGGCGTCGTAATCGCCTGTACGCCGGCGAGCGCGGCGCCCGTTCTTACGTTCAGGACGATCGCGCTGAAATCAGCGCTGCGGTAAATTCGTTTAAACGTCCGCGCGTCGCCGGGATCGATTTTTTCGCTAAGCGGGCAGCCGCTCGGCGCGGTCTCGCCGCTTTCGCTTTCTTCCTCGATTCTGCCTTCCGGTTCCGATACGTCCGCTTCGACGGATTGACCGTTCGTTTCCGGGGCGTCCTGATCGGGCGCTATGCCGCTGAGACAGGCGAGATATGACTGCAGCTCGGCGTCGATCGTCGTTCGGACGGCGATATTTCCGCGTTCGATCGCTTCCAGTCCGAACGCGTTGACCGCGGATTGAAACGCCTTTTGCAGCAGCGGGTTCGGCCGCTGGGGCTGATCGGGTGCGGGCGGTTCGAAGATAATAAAACTGTAGGCGCGGAGCGAATCCGCCTCGTCGGCGGTTATCGCGCCCGCGGAGAGAAGACGGTCGATTTTTTCCAGGTAAAGCGTTCGCGTCGCTCCGTGCGAGTCGATCGGATTCAGCGTCGGTTTCTCCAAAATCGCGCTTATCAAAACCCCGTCCGCCAGCGTAGCGTCCGCGGCCGATTTATCCAGATAGGTCCGCATGGCTGCGCTGACGCCGATCGATAACTGACCGAACCAGACGTTTTCGAGATAAGCGATCAGAATTTTTTCGCGCGGGTAAGCGCGTTGAATCTGGGAACCGAGGATCCGTAAGCGGATCGCGCGTTTTAATCCCGTCCCGAGCTGATCGCCGAAGATAATCCCGGCCAATTTTTCGCTGATCCGCTGCGGTTGGGGATTGAGCGGTTGGGGTACGGAAAAAAGCGCCCCGTCATCGTTGAAGAAATCGGATTGTTCCGACGATACAAGCGCGCGGATAAAATCTTTCGCGTAGCCCCCGATTTCCGGGTAGCGCCGCAGCGCCGAATCTTCAAAATCACGGTACCGGACCGTCAGCAATCGTTCCCGTCCGCTTTGATCGGTAAAGAATGACGGCTGCGGCGGGGTATTGATCCATCGTTCAAAAGCGGTCAGCGAGGGGAGACTCCGCGTCAGATCTGCGTACGCCAACGACAACATCAGCAACAGCGCCGCGGAAAACAGTATCAACGCGATCGCGATTTGCGCGAGCGGATCGGATTTTACGCCGCTGCGGCGTCGGATTCGCAGTTTTACGCGGCGGCGGATGATTTGGTGAAGCTTGCGCATGAGCCGAACAGCGCTTCCGCGTTTAACGGAAGAAAGTCATTGCCAAGGTCGCGCTGCCGACGGCGGCGCAGTAGATCGAGAAAACGGTAAACGGTTTCTCGGATATATACCGGAGCAGCCAGCGGATCGCGAAAAAGCCGGCGACCGCGGCTAAAACGGCGGCGATTATCAATTCGGGCGCGTTTTCGATTAATAATGACGCGTCGCTGATATCGAGGATCGAGAGAATTCCCGCCGCGATCATGATCGGGATCGACAGCAGGAAGGAAAAACGGCCGGCGTCGGCGCGCTGGAACCTGCGCGAAAGACCGGCTGCGATCGTTGCGCCGGAACGCGAGACGCCCGGAAAGATGGCGAGCGCCTGACCGAATCCGATCAGGATCGCGTCGAGGGCGCGAAGATCGCCAAGCGGACGGTCTTTTTTCGCAGTCATCCGATCGGCGAGCGTCAGGATCAGCGCCGTTCCCAGGAGAAATACGGCGATCATGCGCGGATTCCCGAACGCGGCTTCAACTTTCGATTTCAGAACCAGTCCGCAGGCGCCCGCCGGAACCGTCCCGAGGACGATCATCCAGCCCAATTTCGCGTCGGGATCGGCGAACGGCTTCCCGTTTCGCAGCGATTTCCATAATCCGGCGAAAATCTTTTTCAAATCGCGGAAAAAGTAGACGGCGACGGCGGCGAGCGTTCCTAATTGAACCAGCACGCCGAAGAGGAAGACGATTTCCCGATCCAAGTTCCAGCCCAGCCAGTAAGGCAAAAGGGCTAAATGAGCCGTACTTGAAATTGGGAGAAATTCGGTAACGCCCTGAACGGCGCCCAAAACCATGGCTTGCAGAATTGTCATACCGGTTATTATATATCAGGAGAACGATTCGGACTTGGGAATGCGGAAATTTTACGAAGCGGCGCGCGGGGATGAATTTTCGGGCGATCGCTGGCGATCGCGCTGTTCGGGGTTCTTATCCGGCGAAGAAATTAATAAAAATGATGACGCCGAGGATCGACAGCAGCATCACGGCGGCGAAAGTCAGAAAACGGCGCGGCGTCGAAATCTTATCGGTCAGGACGGTCCGATCGCGATCCGGATCATACGCCGGCGCGAATACCGGCGCGGCGAACAGGCAGATCATCAGCCCGCCGGCGAACCCGCCGAGATGTCCCCAGTTGTCGATTCGCGCGCTCATGCCGATCAGGAAGTTGATTGCGATGACGGAGCCGATTCGATACAGCGTATTGCGGTAATTTGGGAAAAACGCCTTGTTCTTGAGGAAAACGAACGCCGAGGCGATCAACAGTCCGAAAATAGCGGTCGACGCGCCGACGGAAACGGTATAAAAACTGAAAACGTATGAGAATACGTTTCCGGTAAATCCGGCGATCAGGTAGTAGATCAGGTAGTCGCGTTTTCCCCAGAACGTCTCGACGTTCGGCCCGAGGATATACAGCGAGTACATATTGCTGAGAAAATGCTGCCAACCGCCGTGAAGGAAGACCGGCGTGATCAGGCGCCAATATTCGCCGAAGTAAACGAGCGGCCCGTATTTCGCGCCGGATTCAAGCGCGACGTCCGTCCCGCTTCGGGCCTCGGCGATGATTTGGATCAGGAAGACGATCGTCGTGACGCCGATCAGCGCGAAGGTCACGAACGGCGGCGAATTGCGGATGATCCGCGGGCGTCGGTTCCCGTCCGCTTCAATCAATGCGTCCTGCGTCCCGGGAAAAGATCTCATTCTGATTCCGTTGTTTCTTTGTCCTGCCGTCGGATCGGAACGCGCTTCGTTCGGCAGCGTTCGGCGCTGATGATCGTATAGATGCGGCGGATCGTCTGTTCGAGCGAATCGTTAACGACGACGTAATCGAATTCGGAAATATGATCGAGTTCGTCGTTGGCGTTTGCGAAACGGGTTTGCAGGTTGTCCGCGCTGTCGGTTCCCCGCGTAATCAGTCGTTCGCTCCAGATTTTCGAATCCGGCGGCAGAAGAAAGATCGAAAACGAATTCGGGTACTGTTGTTTAACTTTGCGCGCGCCCTGATGATCGACGCGCAGGAGGATATCGCGGTTCCCGGCGAAGGCGCGTTCGACTTCGAAACGCGGAATTCCTTTATAGTCGTCGTAAACTTTCGCGTATTCGATGAGTTCGCCGTTCGCGATCATCGATTCGAATTTTTCGCGGGCGACGAAATGATAATCGACGCCGTCGATTTCGTTTTCGCGCGGTTCGCGCGTGTTCATGGTAACGATAAAATGAAATTCGAAATCCGGATCGTTTTTCATCGCTTCGATCACGGTGTCTTTCCCCGAGCCGGATAGTCCGGATAAAACCAGAATTAACGGTTCGGGCGGAAGGACTTTAAAAAATGGGATGTTTAAGGTCATGCGATCGTCTCGTCAGGGCTTATTATCGTTTCGCGGTCGGTTCGGTCGGTTAAGCGGAGCGCCGGCGATCGTTCGAATCCGGGTTCATGCGCGGCGGCGCTCGGTTGCGCTCAATGATTTGTTCAGAGATTATAATAGAAACGGGAAACGGGAACGTTTCTTGAAATCGGACTGATGACGGACGGAGGAGCGGAGCGATGCCGGTCTATCGCTATCGATGTGAAGATTGCGGAAAAAATTTTGAAAAGCGGCTGACGTACGCCGAGTTTGACTCCGCGCGGCCGGACTGTCCGGGCTGCGGTTCGCTGAAGGTGACGCGGCGGATTAATCGCGTCCGAACGATTCAGAGCGGTCAGTTTCAAGTTTTCGCGGAGGCTTCGAAGAAGGCGGAAGCGCCCGATACGGACGGCCGCGCGTTAGGGCGCATGATGCGCGAGATGAAAGCTGAAAGCGGCGCGAAGGTAGCGCCGGAATACGACGAAGTCGCGGGGCGTCTGGAAAGCGGCGAGTCGATGGCGTCGATCGACGCGTCGTTCGCGGACGATTAACGAGTTTCGGGAAGATCGGATATAAAAAAAAGCGGAGTTTTTTATATCGCTCCGCTTTCTTTTCGGATTACGCGCCGCCGGCGCCGTAGAAGTTCGGATCGGTCGGCGTTTTTCCGGTTCGGTCATGGACCCAGACGAAATCGCCGACGGACGCCCAGTCGTACAGCCAGCGCGAATCGCCAATCGTCATGTTGATGCAGCCGTGGCTCTGTTCGATGCCGTACCATGCGCGCCAATACGCGCCGTGGAACGCGCGCGCCTGGTCATAGTACAAAACGTAAGGGACGTCTTCGAGCGAATAGAAATCGGATCGATCCGATTCGAACGAACCGGTCATGTTCTCGGCGTCTTTCTTTTCATAGATCTGGAAAACGCCCGGTTGGGTAAAGAAGGGTTCCATGCCGGTCGCGACCATCGTCGCATAGACGAGCCGGCGGTTTTCGTAAACGAGGACGACTTGTTCGGCGAGATCGACTTCGATCCATCGATCGGCGGTCACTTCCGCCGGCGGTTGACTGTCGATAATCGCCGCGCGGAAATGGATGCGGTCCAGCCATTGGTTTTCGCCGACGCGGAACCAGGTTCCGCTTTCGTTTTCGACGATTTCAAAAACCTGAAGGACCTGTTCCCGATTAAAATAGACGTTCGGGTTCTGGCCGCTCGCGTAGTTCGGCTGAACGTAGGGGTAATCGGCTTCAAAAACCCAGCCGAAATTGGTTGTCGGCGGGGTGGGGAAGGTTCGTCCGAGGATGACGCTTGAAACCGCGGCCGGGCTGGCGCGGAGCCAGCCGCCGTTTTTCGCGAGGACGTATTTCCCGCCGTCGATATCCATTCGGTTGACGTACGAGACGTAACGAATCCCGCCGGGGGGAATCTGGTTGATCGGGTTCGCTCCGGCCGCGGCTTCGGCCGCGGAGCTGAAAATATTCGCCGCTTCCCAGGATTCGATATTCAACTTTGCGTAAGAATAGGGAACTTGACTGAAAGTCGGGTCGACAGGCTGAGGATCGTAATTGGCGGCTGCCGAGGGATTGTCGGCCGATACGGAAGTTGGGTGAAACGGACATTCTCCGGCTTCGTTAACGCCGCCGGGACAATCGACAGCCGGCGGGTTTGCCGGACTCGCTGAATCGCCGGCAGGGGCGGACTGCGTCGGTTGATGCGGTTGGAGCGTGATCATCGGGATTTCCTGCGCCTGAGCGATTGTCCCGCTTAATAGCGCGAGCAGCACGACAATGAGCGTTGAATAAGAAATTTTTTTCATTATGTACGTTTTCCTTAATCTCCTGCCGGCGGAAGTTGCGGGACTCCCTGCCGTTCGTTTCGTTTTGAGCTATAATTCAAAATCATTTACGCGTTCCCCGACGCGGGAGACGCAAACGATTCTTATTATAATCTGCCGCGCCGGCGATTATGACAGGATGACGCAAAATATACCTTAAATTAAAGGATGCAAATTTAAAGATGAAAACGACGATTGTTATTCCAACCTATAATGAGAAAGAAAATTTGCCGTTGCTGATGGAAACGATATTTGCGTTGGGAATGGACGGCTTGAACGTCCTGATCGTCGATGATAATAGCCCGGACGGGACGGGCGCCTTAGCGGAAGAGCTGAGCGGGCAATATCAGAATCGGATCCAGGTCATGCACCGCGCCGGAAAACTCGGGTTGGGAACGGCGTATATTCAGGGCTTTCAGCGCGCGATCGCGGCCGGCTCGGACCTGATCGGTCAGATGGACGCCGATTTTTCACACCCGATCGATAAAATCCCGCTTCTGGCGAAAGAACTTGAAACCCACGACGTCGCGATCGGTTCTCGTTACGTGAAAGGCGGGAAGCTGGATGAGGATTGGCCCCTGTTTCGGAAGCTGCTGTCCGGGTTCGGAAATTTATACGCTCGGACGATCCTTGGGCTGTCGATTCGGGATGTGACGGGCGGGTATAAACTTTGGCGAAAAGAGACGCTGGCCGCGATGCCGCTCGATCGGATTAAAGCGAACGGTTATATGTTCCAAGTCGAGATGAATTACGTCGCGACGCGTTTAGGGTTCAGCTTTACCGAGATCCCGATTTATTTCCGCGAGCGAATTGCCGGCGCGTCTAAAATGAACTTCGCGATTCAGCGCGAAGCGGCAATCCGCTGCTGGAAGCTGCGGTCCGAATATCGCGATTTGAAAGCGGTTAAATAAATTTTTCCGCTGTGATTATTCGCCGGCTGCGAAGGCGGCGAATTCTTCGATCGGAACGGTTGGGAAGTAGTCTTCCCAGCCGATTTTTTTAAGCGCGTCCGCGATCGGCCCGGTTTCGAGCGGCGTTTGGCGCAGCGCGCTGACGATCGGATCGATTTCTCTGGAGGTAAAGAAATCGCCGTAGAAGAAAGCGTCGCGGATCCGATTCCCCTCGACCTGGAGGCGGAGATCGATTTCGCCGATCGGGAAACGGCGCGTTCGTTTCAAATTGAATTTCGGCGAGGTCCCGAAAACCCAGAGCGGATTCCGGTAACGGTCGTCGGCGATTTTCCCGACGTTCGCGAGATCGTCGGCGGATAATTCAATCGTTTTCGCGTCGCCCGCGATTTCGGCGATCAGATTTTCGCGAAATTCGACTGTATCTTTAACGCCGGGAAGGTATTCGATCAGGTTGGTTACGCGGCTGCGCACCGATTGGACCCCTTTGGCCTGGAGCTTCTCCGGTTTGGGGTTGAGCGCTTTGGCTAAGACGGCTAAATCCGTATTGAAAAGCAGCGTTCCATGGCAGACGGTCCCGAATTTATTACGGTAGTACGCGCTGCCGGAAATTTTCGCGCCTTCGACGAGGATATCGTTGCGTCCGCTCTTTTCCGCCGCGACGCCAATTTTCCGCAGCGCGCGTACGACCGGCTCTGTGAAGGTTGAAAAATCGGGAACCGGCCGGTCCGGAAACGGGAGAATAAACGAAAAACATAAGTTCCCGAGATCATGATAGACCGCGCCGCCGCCGGATAAACGGCGGACGATTTGAATTCGGCGCTCTTTGACGTAGTCGAGGTTGACTTCGTCGAGCGTATTTTGATGGCGGCCGACGATGATCGAGGGGCGGTCGATAAAAAAGAAAAGCGTTTCCTCGTCTAAACCCATCTCGGTCAAAATATATTGTTCCATCGCCAGATTCAGCGTCGGATCGCGGTTTTCGTTCGGAATAAAGTACATCTTTCTGTCGGTTCTCCTTTGGAAGGTATGCTGAACGGCGCGGGAGATCAGACGCCGGGCGGGATCGCGCAGTATTCCGGAAACGGAAGTCCGTTCCGGCTTCCGCAGCTCGTCCCGAAGTCTGTCAGGCCGTTTCCCGTGATCGCTGAGAACTGATCGCCGCTGAGCAGCATCCGCCAGCGGACATCTATCTGTTTCGTCTCCCAAGGGCGGCCGATGCGCCCGGTAAAAATATGATGATGATCGGAAAGCGCGCCGTCGATCAGGACGGGTTCGCCGTCCGAATCATAGAAATAGCCGGTCAGCTGCTCCCCGTCTTGCGAAAATTCGGCTTCGATCGGAACGGTATTTTCGGCGACGTACGGATCGCGGATAAGCCATTTCCCGCTCCAGTCGATCGATTTGACCTCGATGGGCATGACTGTGCCTGACGCCGGACGTTCGCTTTCTTCGTTCGGATCGGGCGTTTCGGATAGACGGAGACTTTCCTCGACGGTCGCGGTCAGTTCCGCCTCTGTGAACGGTACTTCGAATTTTACCCAAAGCCGCGGCGGAACGAGTTCGTTTTGATCGTTAACAAGGTTGTATTCGATCAGGTATTCGCCGGCCGCTTCGGGAATTTGCAGCGGAACGACAAGATCGACGGTCGAACCGGGCGCGACAGCGGATTGACGCGCGTTCCATGTCATCAGCTTGGCTTCGATGAGTTCGGTCGGCTGAAGGAAAATCGCTTTCTGATTTTGGGGCATTTCGAGCGGGTACGGCTGCGCGCGGATCAGGCGGTAGTTTTCGTTCCAGACGCTGCCGCCGTTGTTCTTGATACGCCAGCTTTTAATCATCAACGCGCCGCGTTCGACGACTTCGCCGTCGGGGATCGTCATGTCCTCAAGCAGCGTCAGTTTATCCGCAGGCGCGGTCGCAAGCGCCGCGACGTTGAAAAATTCTTTCGTCGGCGTGTAGATCGGATGCGGCGTGACGGTCAGCGTTGCCGTAGCGGTCGCCGAAGCGGTAAAAACCGGGGTCGGCGTAACCGTAGGCGTCCGCGTCGGGCGGGCCGACGCGATCATCGGCAGTGTCGCCGTTTCGCGGATGAAGACGTTCAGGATCCCGCCCCGCGTATCCGGCTCGCTCGACGCGCAGCCAACGCCGAACGCCGAAATCAGAACGCACAATGAAATCAGCAGGAATCGGGATTTCAGCTTTTTCTTCATCGTCAGAATATCCCTAACGTTTCCGCCGTCAGCGCGCCTTCACGCAAAATCCGCAGCGTTGAGCCGCTGCAGTCGACGACGGTCGAAGGTTTCCCGCCTTGAATCCGTCCGCCGTCAAATACGGCGTCGATCTTCCCGTCCCAATCCGGCGGGATTTCGCCGGATGAGACGGCGGCCGGCTGACCGGAGAGATTGACCGACGTCGTTGCCAGCGGTCCGCTTTGACGGATCAATTCTCGCGCGAGTCCGTGATCCGGGATGCGCAGTCCGATCGTCGGCCCGGCCGCGAGGTTATCCGGGAGTCCGGCTTTTTTTCTGACGATCAGCGTCAGCGCGCCCGGCCAGAATTTTTCGGCGAGCGCTTTCGCGGCGTCCGGGAGGAATTCGGCGAGCCGGTCGGCCTGCTCTATGCCGGAGAGAAGGACGGCGATCGATTTCGCCGGGTCGCGCCGTTTTAGCGCGAAGATGCGTTCGATCGCGTTCCGATTGTCGAACGCGCAGCCGATCCCGTAAACCGTGTCGGTGGGAATGACGACAACGCCGCCGGATTTGACGATCGCAACGGCTTCGGCGACCGCGTCGGGCGTGAACGGTCTGGGAACGATCATGGCTGCGCTCCTTCGATTCTCAGATAGCGCGTCCGTCCGGAATCGTCGTTTCCGATCGTGATTCGGTCGGCGGGATAAACGGAACGGCTGAACGATGCCGCTATCTCTCTATGACTATCGTCAATTTCGCATAGAATCAGGAACGGATCCGCGACTTTCAGGCGCAGATCGGCGAGCGTCTCTCGGATGAGGCCGAATCCGTCGGGGCCGCCGTCGAGCGCGAGACGCGGTTCATGCGCCGCGACGTCCAAGGTTTCGCAGCGCGCGGACGGAATATAAGGCAGATTTGCCAGGATGAGATGCTGTCCGGCGGGAAGCGGACGGCTCAGGTAGCCGCGGATCGTTTCGGCGCGGTCGGTAAGCGCGTGCCGGTCCAGGTTGGATCTCGCGACGGCGAGCGCGTCGTCTGAAACGTCGGTCATGACTGCGCGCAGGCCGCCGCGCTTGCAATTTTTCAGCAGCGCGCAGGTAATACAGCCCGATCCGGTTCCGATGTCGGCGAAGACGCCGACGCTCGGGTTTTTCGCGAGCCAGCTCAGCGCGACGTCGACCAGCCGTTCCGTTTCCGGACGCGGGATCAGGACGGACGGGGTAACGTTGAACGGCATTCCGTAAAAATACCATTCGCCGAAAAGGTAGGGCAGCGGCGTTCCGGCGATATAAGCGTCGGTCAACGCCCTGACCCTGGCCGCGTCCTGCGCGCTGACGCTTTGATTCGGCTCGGCGTAAATTTTCGGAGCGTGAATTTTCAGGACATGTTCCAGGATCCAGACGGCTTCGACGGCGGCGTTATCCGGAGAAAGCTCCGCGTCAATCTTCCGCGCCGTTTCCCGAAGCAGTTGGTTCAGCGCCGTTCCCGTCGGATCGGAACCTGAATCCATCGCGGCTCAGTCTTCGCTTTCGCCCGAGACGGAGAGGCGTTCCGATTCGCTGCGTAGAATCAGCTCGTCAATAAACATATCCAGATCGCCGTTCATGACGCCCGCCAGGTTGTATGACGACAGGTTGATGCGGTGGTCGGTGACGCGGGATTGGGGATAATTATACGTGCGGATTTTTTCGGAACGGTCGCCGCTCCCGATCATCGAGCGCCGTTCGGCGTCGAGTTCGTCTTGCTGGCGCTGCTGTTCCATGTCGTAGAGGCGCGCTTTCAGGATGCTCATCGCGCGGGTTTTATTTTGGAGCTGGGAACGTTCGTCCTGGCAGGTGATGACCATGCCGGTCGGGATATGGATCAGGCGGACGGCGGTTGAGTTTTTCTGGACGTTCTGCCCGCCCGCGCCGGCGGAGCGGAAAACTTCGATCCGGACGTCGGATTCGGGAACCTGGACGTCGACGTCCTCGACTTCGGCGAGAACGGCGACGGTCACGGCGGAGGTATGGATACGGCCCTGCGATTCGGTCGTCGGGACGCGCTGGACGCGATGGGTCCCCGATTCGAACTTAAGCCGGGAGAAAGCGCCTTTCCCTTTGACCATGAAGGAGATTTCTTTATAGCCGCCGACGCCGATATCGTTCGCCGAAAGGATTTCGATCGACCAGCGCCGTCCTTCGGCGTAGTGGGTATACATTCGGAACAGGTCCGCGGCGAAAATCGCGGCTTCGTCCCCTCCGGTCCCGGCTCGGATTTCGACGATTACGTTTCGCGCGTCGCGCGGATCTTTCGGGATCAGCAGCGAACGAATTTCGTTTTCGAGCGGTTCGACCTGCGGTTCGAGTTCGGCGAGTTCGGCGCGCGCTAATTCGCCCATCTCAGCGTCGTTCTGAAGCTCGCGCGCTTCGGCGATCCGGTTCAGGACGTCCTTATAAGCGCGGCCTTTTTCGACGATATCTTCGATTTCGGCGCGTTCTTTCATCAATTCAACTGTGACTTGATAATCGTCGACGTTTTCGGCGATCTGGCGGTTGATTTCCTCGTATCGTTCTTCGATCGAATTAATTTTGTCTAACATATTTCCTCAAATTGCGGCGTGTCCGGCTCGAAGGATGGCCCGGCCGGCGGGTTTATTTCGTTCACGGCGCCAGAATATTTTAGCATATTTCGAACCTGTTTCGCCGGCGGAATGCGGACAGACTGTCAGATTGCTTTGCGGGTACTCGTCTCGGCACGGTGATCTGGATCAATCGCGTCTGTCAGAATCTCCTCCATCCGGGGAATCGTTAGTATCCGGAAGAACTATAATCGACGTTAACGAATAATAAATCTTGCCGCGCCGAACAACCCGAACGGAAGGGCAAATATGAATGCTGAAAACTCGAAAGCCGCTTAACCCGAATCCGATATTCCGTATGGCTTGAAGCTGTTATGTCGGCGGATTGAATATTGACCGGTTTTTTTCCGATCTGTCGGTTTCATTGAGATTTAATTTGCGATTGAGAAAAAAAGCAGGGCGCAGACGCCGCCGAACCCTGCTTTTTCTTCATGTTTTCGGGTAATTTACAGGATCGTCCCCATGACGCCCGCGATATCCTTTTCGTTCAGGACCGCCGCTTCGATCGCGTACGTCAATCCGTCCCGGATCATGGGCAGGGACATACTCGGCGTACCGTCCGGCTTCTCGACGGTCTGTTCCGGAACGTAGGGGACATGAATAAATCCGCCGCGTATTCCAGGATATTTCTTATCGATCAGGTACAGCAGCGTATACATAATATCGTTGCAGACGAACGTTCCGGCGGTGTAAGAAATATTCGCGGGAATTCCGTTCCTGCGGATATTCATGACCATCGCTTTCGCGGGGAGCGAGGTGAAATACGCGTTTTCGCCGTCTTCTTTTATTTTTCGGTCCGTCGGCTGGTTGCCTTCGTTGTCTTTAATCCGCGCTTCGGCGAGGTTGATCGCGACTTTTTCAACCGTGATAATCGAACGTCCGCCCGCCTGTCCGACGCAGATGACGATATCGGGCTGAAGCTCTTTGATTCCGCTTTCCAACGCTCGGCCGCTTTTGATAAACACGGTCGGAATTTCGAGCGTCGCGATTTCGGCGCCGGCGATTTCATGCGGGAGCTGCTTGACCGCTTCCCAAGCCGGGTTGATTTTTTCGCCGCCGAAGGGGGTAAAACCGGTTACGAGTACTTTCATCGGATTCTTTTATCTCCTTTTTTTAAGGTAATTTCCTGTCATGCAGACTTACGCGAACAGGAGCATATAGATAATTTGGAACGTCAGGATAATAATCGCCGGAACGACCTGGTTCTTTATGACGCCGAAACGGTCTTTCATGTCCAGCATGGCGACAGGAACGACGTTGAAATTGGCCGCCATCGGCGTGCAAAGCGTTCCGCAATAACCGCACGTCAGCGCCAGCATTCCGACAATCGTCGGGTCGGCGCCATGGGCTAAGACGAAGGGCGCGCCGATTCCGACCGTCATGACCGTAATCGCGGCGAACGCGTTGCCCATGATAATCGTGAATAACGGCATCGAAATCGCGAAGACGATGATCCCCGCCGTGACGTTCCCTTCCGGGATCAATTTCCCGATCATCGATGCGATGACGTTCCCGACGCCGGCCTCTGTGAAGATCGCTCCCAGGCTGGCTAAAAGCATCGGCAGCAAACTCAGCGGCCCGACCATCGTCAGCAGTCTTTCAGCGTCCGAAAGAAAGACTTTCGGTTTATTATCGGACGCGAAGAGGACTAAAATAAGGATCGCCAGAAAAACGCCGAACCCGACGCCGACCAGCGCGCCTAACTTCGTAAAAATCGCGAAGCAGATTGCCGATACGCCGATGGCGAGGGACGGTATGAAGATCTTCATGCCGTTTTTCGCGAAAGCGGCCTGCGTTTCTTCAATCGTGGGCGGATTGGTTTTCCCGATCCTGACTTTCTTTAAAATTGCGGGAATGACCATGATAATGATGATTGTTCCGTTGACGGCGTCCGGAATCCAACGTCCGAGCGCGATAACGATCCCCATTGAACACCAGAAAATCGCGGTTCCGATCGGCGACGGGTTTCCCTTATCGCGAAGATTTTTTACGCCGGTATAAAACGCGATGCATCCGATGACGAAAAATATGATTTCCAGCAATTTCTGAGCCAGGGTTACTTCCGGATTTATGTAAAATGCGATCATGGTTCCCACTATTTTCCTTTTCCGTAGAATTTTTTGCGAAGTTTGCTGTCCTTCAGGATAAAGAACGTCATCCCAACGGCGACGGCGAAGATCGCGACCGGAATTTCGACCCGCGCGAGATCGATCAGATTGACCTCGTATCCGAGATCCGCAAGCGTGCTTTGAACCAGTAACGCTCCCGAGCCGCCGACGAAAAGAACTTGGCAGAAGAACCAGGCGATATTTTCCATCGCGGAAGCCATTCCTTTGATTTCTTCGATATGAGTTTCGTTGATTTCTCCGCTGTCCTGCTGCGCGGCGCTGATCGCCATCGGCGCGACGACGGGCCGTACGAAACCGGCTACGCCGCCGAAACTGACGTTGAACGCGCCGAAGAAGCCGCGCATGAGGCCGTAGATGGCGACGATTTTTCCGGCGGTGGCGGCCTTGAATTTCGAAATCAACTCCGTCGCGGCTTCTTTCAGCCCGTTTCGTTCCAGCGTTCCGGTGACGAGCATGATAAGGATGAAAATAGCCATGCCGCGGTTGCTGACGAAGCTTTTCCCGAGCGTCGTCAAAAGTCCTTCAATCCCGATACCGCCGACGAGCGCCGTGACAATCATCGCGCAGATAATAATCAGGATTGAATCCAGCTTCAGCGCGAATCCGATAATTACGATCAAAATACCGATCAACTTCAGATATTCCATAAAAACCTCTTTCATTTTATTAACTTTAAAAAGCCGGCAGTCAGGCGCGACCGGCGCCTTTTCCAAATCATAAAAATTGCTGCGCTGTCGTCCCGGATTTTCCCGAAGATTGCTTGTCATGAAAGACGCCGTCCGCTGAATCCGAGAAATTGTAACAATTATCGGATAATACCATGTATATATCAATTTGTCGATCAGGCTCCGACGCCGGGTTGAAACCCCCGCGTTTGAATCGGCGCATGGCGGTTCTCAGCGTTATTTCTTTGTGAATTTCCGCTTACTTTGGAACTTTTCTTAGACCCCGAGCGTATAGTAATATATGGATTCGAAAACGAATTCACCGTATGAACCGATTTTATTTAAGGAGAATTGTTATGAAAAATTGGAAAGTTTCACTTTTGGTTATCAGCGCGATCGTTGCAGTTTTTTGCCTGAGCGCAAGCATAGTATTAGCTCAGGATAAGACGATCACGGTTGACGGAACGGGAATTATTACGATGGATCCCGATATGGTTAACGTCAGCGTCGCGATCAATACGGAAAATAATTCGATCCAAACCGCGATCTCGGAAAATACCGCCGCGGTTGACAACGTCCGGAAGGCGTTGATTGAAGCGGGCGTTGACGAAAAAGACCTGATCACGACGAATTATTCTGTCTGGTCGAACCGCCCTTATTACTATAGCGAATCCGCCTCGCCGGACGAAAAATATTATTCGGTTAATTACTATCTTCGGATTATTGTCCGCGACGTTTCGATGCTGAATAAGGTTTTGGACGCCGCGGTTAACTCGGGTATTTCGAATATCGATTCGGTGAATTACGACTATTCGGATAAGACAGCGCTGTATACCGAAGCGCGGAAATTGGCGTTGGCGGACGCGCGGGCGAAAGCCGACGTGATTGCGGCGGAACTGGGAAAGACGATCGTTGACGTCGCGACCGTTGAAGCGCCGGAATTCTCTGAAATCAGCGACATGCGTTATAACATGGTCGCGAAAGAAGGTATGGGCGGCTTAGGCGGCGCGGAAACGCCGGAGCTTACCAGCGGCGCTTTTCAGGTCGCGGTAACGCTGAAGGTCGGTTATATTTTCGAGTAAGCAGCGCTTGACGTCTCGGCCGGCGGAAGAAGACCGATCTTTCGCTGCCGGCTGAAACTTGCGAATTTGAAGGAAGGAACGCGTTTATGTTCCTTCCTTTTTTATTGTCTGATCGGCCGGTTCCGCGCTCGGGTCGATTTTCGGAAATCGGGGGATCGTCCCAAGCCTTAATCGTTGAAAAACCCCTCTATGAAAGAAGAGGGGTTTCTGAAAAAGGAGGCAAAGCTGTTTTTTATTTTGTTTTGATCGCGATCGATTTCGGCTTGACGATTTCGGCTTTCGGGAGCGTAACCGTCAGGATTCCGTTCCGATAATCGGCGTCGGCTTTATCGGCGTCGACTTCAAACGGCAGGCGGATTTCGCGGTAGTAAGACGCGAACGTATTTTCGCGCAGATGGAAAACGCTTTTTTCGTCGTTCTCTTCTTTCGTTTCTTCGATCGTCGCTTTGACGGTCAGAACGTTCTCGTTGACGGATAATTCGACATCCTCAGGGTTAACGCCCGGGAGCGTAACGCGGACCGAAAGTTCATTCTCTTTTTCTTTCATGTCGATCGCGGGCGCCGCGACTAACGTCCCGTCTTCCGCGCTCGGCGTAAAGATATTTGAGAATAAGCGGTTCATGGAGTCCTGCATCGTGACGAGTTCACGAACGGGATAGCGGTTGAATTTGTAGTACATGATTTTCTTCCTTTCTATGCTGCGCCGGCGTTTGCTTTTTGCGTCGGCGTGTCTTTCTGTTTGTTGCTATCAGTATAGATCGGGCGTATAAGAAAATCGGATACGAATCGTTAACGGTATATCAATAATTTATCGGCGAAATGTTAACGGGCCGCGCGCCGGACACACGGAAAAGGCGCCGGCGCAATATAAATTTTACGGGAACGGGATTCGCCTTCTCGATCGTCGGCAAATTATTTTCGCTTCCGGTCTTGTCCGGGATTTATGCCGCGGCGTCTTTAGATAAATTTTTATAATCGACGAACCGGTAGCCGACGCCGCGTTCGGTCAGGATGTATTTCGGATTGGACGGGTCCTTCTCGAGCTTTTGCCGCAGGTAGTTGATATACAGGCGGACGTAGTGAGTTTCGTCGCGGTATTCGTAGCCCCAGACTTTCGCCAGAATTTGATCGTAGGTCATGACCCAGCCTGCGTTTTTAACGAGATGATATAAAAGGCGGTATTCGGTCGGGCGCAGCTTGACGAGTTCGCCGTCGAGCCAGATTTCACGTTTCCCGAAATCCAGAAGAAGATGGTCGTCGACGCGAACCGCGTCCGTTTCATCCGGGTTCCGATTTTCGGTTCGGCGTAAAACGGCTTTGATCCGGCTGACTAATTCGCGCGGGCTGAACGGCTTCGTGATATAGTCGTCGGCTCCGAGTTCCAATCCGTGAATCCGGTCTTCTTCCTCGCCTTTGGCGGTCAGCATGATGACCGGGATCTGGCTCGTTTCGCGGATCAGCGACAGCGTCTCATAGCCGTCGATACCGGGCATCATAACGTCCAGGACGACCAGGTTCGGCAGCTTTTCGCGGACCTGATTGATGGCCGCCATGCCGCTGTTGGCTTCGATGACGTCGAATCCGTCATGCTCAAGATTCAGTCGGATCATGCGGACGATCCGTTCTTCGTCATCGACGACTAAAATGAGGTGCCGTTTGCTCATGAGATTTCCTTTCACCGTTTGGAAGCTATTCCGTTTGAACGAGGACGCAGCTGATATTATCCGGACCGCCGTTTTCATTGGCGGTTCTGACAATTTTTTCGGCCTGTTCCCGGATCGTCGTATCCGAGGTCAGGATTTCGTTTAATGGCTCGCGTCCGACGACCGACCAGACGCCGTCGCAGCAGAGGAGGAAGCGGTCCCCGGGCAGAAATTCGCCGCTGAAAACGTCGGGGGAAACGGCGCTGTCGTACCCGACCGATTTGAGGATGACGTTTCGGCGCGGATGGCTTTTCCCTTCTTCTTCGCTGATTTCGCCGAGATCGATCATCATCTGAACCAGCGTATGATCTTTCGTCAGCAGTTCCGGCTCCGATTCAGCCGGGAGACGATAGACGCGGGAGTCGCCGATATGCAAAACGAGGTATTGGCTCCCGATCAGGAACAGCGCCGAAAAGGTCGTCCCGCTGTTCGGGATTTTTCGGTGGACCGCCGTATTCGTGCGTTCAATCGCGGCCTGGAAGCTGTCGGCGAAGTCCTCGGCCGATTTTTTCCCGTTCATAATTTTCGGATAGATCGCGCTGAAAAATTCGGTCGTAAATTCCGTAATTGCGGCGGCGGAGGCTTTTTCGCCGTTGGCGTGCCCGCCCATGCCGTCTGCGATGATAAACAGGCCGATCGGTACGATCGAGTCGAAGCGCATGACCTGCGACGTGAAAGCGAAGATCGCGTCTTCGTTGACCGGACGGATCTTCCCGATATCATGGCCCATGCTGAAGATAAATCGTTTCGCGCTTGATCCGCTCATGATTATTCGTCTCCGTCCGCGGGCGGCGCGACAAGCCCGAGAAAAGCGGCCGCGCCCCAGCCGGTCCGTTCCGGGTTTTCAAATCCGGCCAGTTTCCACCAAGCGTAGCCGTTCCGTTCGTCCGGTCCGTCGACGATGACGAATAGTTCGCCTTCGGCGGCGATAAAATCAACCTTGCTCCCGGTTCCGGGTTCCGGGCGGATTTTCAATCCCGCTCCCTGAGTATTCTGGATGCTGACGTATGCGCCGATCGAGAAACCTTCGGGGGAAACGTAGCGGACGGTCAATTCCTGCGGTTCGCCGACGGTTGGCGCGGTCGGGGTAACGGTCGGAGCAGGAATGATTGTCATTTGCGCCAGCGCCGAGTCGGCGGGCGGGTCGGTTCGGAGCGCGCTCCCGGTAATCAGGATCAGCAGCGCGACAAACAGTACGAAGCCTAATATCGTCGTTGAAACAAGAACCCAAGGCGTTATCAATCGGTTTGACGGTCGTGAAGCGTCGGAGTTCATGATTCCCCCTTGAGATTAAGCCGGATTGAACGGTCTCGGTACGTGAAAAAAAGCATGTTAATATTATAAATCAAGATGGAAAACGGGTTTCTTTTTCGTCAATTTACTGAACTGCGGCTTCTGGCCAGCGGCCGGATCGCTGATCTTTACCGCGGCGTCGATCCGGAAACGAAACGGACGGTTTGCCTTAAGCTGATGACGGCGGTCTCGAAAGCCGATCCGGCGGAACGGGCGCGTTTTCTTCGCGCGGCCGAACTTCAGTCGCGCGTCGTTCATCCGAACGTGTTGCCGGTATATGACGTCCGGACGGGGAAAGAGGAGGCGCTGATCGTGATGAAATACGCTTCGGGCGGGTCGCTTTTTCATCGTCTCCAAACGGAAAAGACCGCGGATTTTTCGCGTTTGATTTCCTGGGGGAAGGATCTCTGCGCCGGTTTGGAGGCGATTCATTGCGCCGGAATAATCCATGGCGATGTTAAACCGCTGAACCTGATGCTGGATGAATCCGATCGGCTGATGATCAGCGATTTCGGCGAGGCGCGGACGATCGGCGAAGCGCTTCCGGTCCAGCCTCAAGTCGTGATCAACGGGTCGCCTTACTATATGGCGCCTGAATGCGCGCGCGGGTACGCGCCGACGGCCGCTTCCGATTGGTACAGCGTCGGGGTTATTTTGTATCGGATGGCCTGCGGCCGGGTCCCGTTCAACGGACCGGACGCGGAAACGGTCATGCGGAAACATGTTTATGAAAAGTGCGCCGATTCGCGCCGCTTCCGTTCGGATCTTCCGCCTTCGGTCGCTGAACTGATCCTGAATCTGCTGAAAAAAGATCCGGCCGCGCGTCCGGCGGACGGTAAGGCGATCGCCGCTATTTTGTCTCAATGTGACCGTTCATGAAGGAAGTCTGATCGGACTCGCGTATAGCGTGTAAAATAGAGGCAGGAAATGAGGTTCAGATTTAGAGATGAAAAGTATTAAACTTTCAGCTTCGATTTTAGCGGCGAATTTCATGCAGATGGGGAATGAAGTTGACGCGGCGATTAACGGCGGCGCGGATTGGATTCATGTCGACGTGATGGACGGCGTATTCGTTCCGAATATCACGTTGGGTATCCCGTTTGTCGAAGGGGTAAAAAAGATCAGCTCGGCGCCGCTGGACGTTCATTTGATGATCGTCCAGCCGGAACGGCATGTCGCGGCGTTTATCGAAGCGGGCGCGGAGATATTAACGGTCCATTGCGAAAATAACCCGAATATTCATTCGATTTTGACGGAGATTCAGCGGTTGGGAGCGAAACCGGCGGTGGCGCTGAATCCGGGGACGCCGGCGGAGATGGTCGAGCCGCTGCTCCCGTTCGTCGATATGGTTCTGGTCATGACGGTTAATCCCGGCTTCGGGGGCCAGAAATTTATCTCGCACACGCTGAAAAAAATTCGTACGATCCGGAATTGGATCGACGAGGCGCGTCTTAAGGTCGATATTCAGGTCGACGGGGGGATCAACGAAGAGACGATTCGGCTCTGCTCGGAAGCGGGAGCGAATATTTTCGTCGCCGGTACGTCGATCTTCCGAAATCCGGTCGGCTACGGTCGCGCGGTGCGGTCGCTGCGCGAAGCTGCGAAGTCGGCGGCGCGCTGACGGATCGGTTTTTCGATTGAAAACGGCCTCATTCCGCGAGGCCGTTTTTTTTAGCTGACGCCAAATTCATGATTGAGGAGCGGGACGATATGAATCGCCGGTTCCTCGTAAGGGTGAATTCGGCGGATGATTTCGACGGCAAGCGGGACTTTTTCCCGCGGACAGCGCACCTCCAGTTTGTACTCCTCCGCGCGGCTAAGCTCGCCGATTTTGCCTGCGTATGGGCTGCTGCCCGCTTCGGGCATCCAGGTGCCGGCGACCTTGGCATAGGATGAAACGTGGGTATAAGCGCCGATCCGGCATGCGCCGATTTCGGACAGCCGCTCGATCAAGGCGTCGATGATTTCCGGCGGGGTGAAGATTTCGAGTTTTACTTGAGGGATGGGCATGAGGTGTGATCCTTAGAGAGAATAATCTGCCGGATGTACCGTTCGCGATATGTGCGATTTTTCGTTTAATTATAAGTATAAAATTTGAGTTCTGTTTATTGCTTGAACGATCTGCTTCTTCTTTTTTGCGCTTATGTATTTTGCGTGTTTTATTGTTCAATACGACGCCGCGGTTTATAAATTCTCAATACTATAACTCCCGAATTTGCCCAACTTTTTATAGTAAAATTGATGATTGAATTAATTTGAAGGAGTATTCATGGCTGAGTTTGATATTCGTAATGAATCGCTGGCCGAGGGCGGGCGGCGACGGATCGAATGGGCGGCGCGCGAAATGCCGGTGTTGCAGTTGATTAAAGAACGGTTCGAGAAAGAAAAACCGTTAAAAGGGATTCGCATGTCGGCCTGTTTACACGTCACGGCGGAAACGGCGAACCTGATGAAAACGCTTCAGGCGGGCGGCGCGGACGTCGTTCTCGTCGCTTCGAACCCGCTTTCGACGCAGGACGACGTCGCGGCTTCGCTCGTCGTCAACGAAGAAATTCCGGTTTTCGCGATTAAAGGCGAGGATAACGAGACCTATTATAAGCATATTAAAGCCGCTCTTGCGCATAAGCCGCAGATCACGATGGACGACGGCGCGGATCTGGTTTCAACGCTGCATAAATCGTATCGCGAGCTGCTCCCGAATATTTTAGGCGGGACGGAAGAAACGACAACCGGCGTGATCCGGCTGCGCGCGATGGCTGCCGACGGGATGCTCGAATTCCCGGTTGTGGCGGTGAACGACGCGATGACGAAACATTTCTTCGACAATCGCTACGGAACGGGCCAGTCGACGCTCGACGGGATTATCCGCGCGACGAATATGCTTGTCGCCGGGAAAACGTTCGTCGTCGCCGGGTACGGCTGGTGCGGCCGCGGTTTGGCGCAGAAGGCGCGCGGCCTGGGCGCGAACGTTATCGTCACGGAAGTCGATACGCTGAAGGCGCTCGAAGCGGTCATGGATGGGTTCCGCGTCATGCCGATGATCGAAGCCGCGAAGGTCGGCGATATTTTCTGTACCGTTACCGGCGATATTAATGTCATCGATAAGCATCATTTCGAAGTGATGAAAGACGGCGCGATCGTCGCGAATTCGGGCCATTTCAACTGCGAGCTGAATATTCCGGCGCTCGAGAAAATGGCGGCGTCGAAACGTCTGGTCCGTCCGTTTGTCGACGAATATACGTTGGCGGACGGCCGAAAGATTCATATTCTGGGCGAAGGCCGCCTGATTAATCTTGCGTCTGCGGAAGGACATCCGGCGTCGGTCATGGACATGTCGTTCGCAAATCAGGCGTTGGCGGCGGAGTATATGGTCAAGAATTACGCGAGCCTTGAAAAGAAGGTTTACTCGGTTCCGGAAGAGATGGATCGCGAGATCGCCGCTCTGAAGCTGAAAGCGATGGGCGTTGAATGCGACGTGCTGACCGAGGAACAGGTCCGTTACCTGAATTCCTGGGAAGAGGGCACGTAAGATTGGTCTTTCCGTGTGCCGGGAAACCGTTTGATGGCAGCGTCTCCCCGCTAAAGCAGCGGGGAGACATTTTTTTACGGTTTTCTATGAGATCGTTCACTGCGCCGGTTGTTTGAGCGGCGTTTCTCCCGCTCTTTTCTCGGTTTTTTTATTTCGGGTCAAAGAAAAAGAAAACAGCAAACCGGAGAGGTTTGCTGTTTCTCAATCATTTTCGTTCGATCTGAAGCGTATGTTGGGCAATCTGCTTCCGGCCCGAATTTTCGCCGAAGGCAAGAGTTTACGCGGCGGATTACTGAACGTTTTTTTGCTTTCTAATGTCTTCCAATGTATGCCAATTGGATTCCGTATTGGTTTTCTTGTTCTTGAAAAGCGCTTTCTTAAGCCATCCTGAAACTGTATCTACCAAGCCGATCCAAACTCTGGAGACAATAAATAAAATGATAACCGCAGCGGCGAATACAAGGAAATATGCGACAAGTTCCATTTTTTTGCTTATTTTTTTGAAAAAATTTTGAAGAACTCTTCGAATTTTTTGTATTCTTCCGGTTGGTAAACGTAGGCAAGGAATTTTTCATCGTTTTCCGCTAAGGCGCCGAATTGAGTATAGCCCGCCAACCAGCCGCCTTGATGGAAAATGGTGTACATTCCGGTCGATATTTTCGCCTTTTTAATCGCGTCTTTCTGGAAAAATTCGGGCTCGCTGCAGCCTTCCAGTTCCGGCGTTGTTTGTACCAACGCAATACGCATATCGGATTCCCGATAGCCTATGATGAGACTGGTGTATTCGTAGGTGGTTTTCCGTGCAATAATATAATTGCTGTTTTTAATGTTTAACCCATATCCGTACAGAATCTCATAGGTGTCGCCATCCGACATCACGCCATTAAATAATTCCCGTAATCTTTTTTTATTCTGGTCGGACGTCTCGATATCAATTTCTTTCTTCTTTCCCAAACCGAACCATCCCATATCCTAACCTCCATCATTCCTGAAAACTGTTTTCATGGCTTGATATTACCCCTTTTTTACGTATGACGCCGGAACTGATTTTTTTTTGATGCACACAGCCGATTCGCGGCCGGGGAAATTAACTTCGTTCGCAAATCGGGCGTTGGCGGCGGAACATATGGCCAGGAATGATGCCAGCCTCGAAAAGAAGGTTATCCGGTTTCGGAAGAGATGGATCGCGAGATTACCGCTCTGAAGCTGAAAGCGATGGGCGCCGGACGCGACGTGCTGACCGAGGATCAGGTCCGTTATCTGAATTCCTGGGAAGAGGAACCTTGAAATCGGATTCCCGCTTCGTGAAATAGCGCGAGGGTTGAGCCTCTCCGTTTCAATGGAGAGGCTTTTTATTTAACAGCTTTGTAATTCGATCGTTTCCCGCCGCCAGTTATCCGAACCGTTTTAATCTTTAGATAGTTATCGAAAAATTAGGGAATGGGAGTCGATGAAAATGGGTAATATCTATGGTTATGGGCGGATATCAAGCTGCGATCAAAACGGAGACCGTCAGCTGATCGCATTTCGGAATCATGGCGTTTCGGATCCGAATATCTACTTTGATAAAATGACCGGCATTCATTTCGACCGACCGGCATATCGGCGGTTGGTATCGCTCTTGACTGCCGGCGATTTGGTTTTTATTCTCAGTATCGATCGGTTGGGGCGAAATTATTCCGAAATTCAAGAGCAGTGGCGTGTCTTGACGAAAAAAATCGGCGTCGATATCTGCGTGATGGATATGCCGTTACTGGATACACGGAATGGAAAAGATTTGATCGGGACGTTTATTTCCGACGTCGTTCTTCAGGTTCTTTCTTTTGTCGCTGAAAATGAACGTAAAAATATTCGCGAACGTCAGGCGCAGGGTATCGCCGCTGCGAAAGCGCGAGGCGTTCGCTTTGGGAGGCCTCCGATGAAACTCCCGGACGGATTTTACGACGCGTTTCAGCGGCATAAGGAAGGAGAATTAACCTGGGCCGCATCCGCCGCTGAATGCGGTATGAAATTATCTACGTTTCGCTATTATGCGGCACGAATCAAGATTGAATAACAAAAATGTGTACTTTTTTGTCAAATCAGCTAAGATGATAAGATTTTTAAATATTACCATGATTTTGCTTCAAACGCAAGAAAACCATTGAATATATGTTCATCAACTATGAACGCGCGTTGAACTTTTTCCGCTAACAAAAAAGTACGCTTTTTTGTTTGAGGCTTGTAAATCTAAATAAATATAAAGAAAATCAAAAACTTTTGGTTTGGTTGAAGATTGTTTTTTTCTGGGAGTCTAAATATGAAAAAATTTATCGGAAGTTTGACGTTGCTGGCTGTTCTATTTTTCTGCTTCGTGAATATTTCGTTTGCGGAGGAAGAAGTTGAAACATATTCCTCCGTACTTGAGAATCTCGCGGCGGAATACGATCGTGTTTTAGCCAATATAAAGCAGGAATTCGAAACGATCGAAGGAAGGTCCGAGATAACATATGCGGAATATTTGACCGATAAACAAATTTTTGCTGATTGGTATGAGTTGGTTTTTATGGAATTCGATAAATTATATGTTCGAACCGTTAAAGATTCTAAAAAATATTATCTTCTGATCGCTGAAACGATCGATCATGAAGATTCGGATAATTTGGAGTCGGCTATAGAGGATTTCTACGACGTAATATACGATAAAAAATTAGAAGATTTTTATGACGAAATTTATGATGAAGCTTACGATGATATTTATGACGATTATTATGATGAGATTTTTGAAAACCGTCCCGATGATGTAGATTCTAACGAATTCTGGTCGGAACGAAGCAAATTTTATGATTTGTGGTCAGATTCGAAATCGGGAATTTATCGTTATTGGTCGGACGCTAAAACAAAAATTTATCGCGATTATGAAGATATTAGAACAGCATTTCTTTATAGGGATAATTTTAATGTAGAAGCGATATTGAAGAATCGCAGAAGCGTTATCGAATAAATTCCGTGTCGTTCCCCGGTAAATACCGAAAGATAAAAATCGTCTAATTTCAGGAGGATTAAGTAACTATGCTCGTAAAATGCCCCGTATGCGGCGCGCGCGTTTTGAACGGCCGGTGTGAATACTGCGGATTTATGGAAGATTCGACTCCGCAAGCGCAGCCGCCATCGCAATCTCCAGCGCCAAATAATCAACCGCCGCAGCCGTTCGCGCCGAGCCAGCCCGGCGGATATCCGCCGCAACCGTATCCGCAAAATCCGCAGCCGGCAATTCAACCGCATGTTGTCATTGTGAATCCGGGGGCGCCGGTTATGAACGCTATGCCCGGCGTAAGCCGAAAGAGCAAGCTGGTCGCGTTGTTGCTCTGCCTTTTCTTAGGCCCATTCGGAGCGCATAAATTCTATGTCGGAAAAATTGGGACTGGAATTTTATATTTTCTGACGGTCGGTTTTTTGGGTATCGGATGGATTATCGATATTTTTGTGATTCTTGCAGGCGGTTTTCGCGATGAATTCGATTTACCGTTACGGGATTAGGCAGGCGATTTATGGGATTGCTCGACTATTTAAAAGACCAATTTCTTGACGTCATTGAGTTTGAAGACACAACGAAAAAATTGATCGTTTCGAAATTTCAGAGGGCAAGCGGCGATAACGAGTTAAAACAGGGTTCAAAAGTCATCGTTCGCGAAAGTCAGAGCGCCGTTTTTATTAAAGGCGGTCAATTAGCGGATATTTTAGGGCCGGGAACTTACTCTTTGATAACCAATAATTTTCCGATCCTTTCGAAATTAATGGCTTTTCCGTACCTCTTTACTTCGCCGGTCATATCGGACGTGTATTTCGTCAGCACGAAACAATTTATCGATAATAAGTGGGCTACCAAGAATCCGATCATGAAACGGGATAACGATTTCAACATGGTTCGGATTCGCGCTTTCGGAAAATTCGCGTTTCGAATTACGGATGTAGCCGCTTTCATGAGAGAGATTTTCGGGACGAAGGGAATCGTCATGACGTATGATGTTGTTGAATATCTCTCGTCAATGGTTACCGAGGCTTTTTCATCGACGGTTGGGGAAACGAAATTATCTGTTTTAGACTTGGCCGCGCAATACAGGAGTTTATCTGGAACGATTCAGGAAAAGCTTAATGCGCAGGCCAAATCTGTTGGCGTTCAATTTAGTAATATCCTGATCGAGAACGTTTCATTACCGGATGAAGTTGAAAAATTGATCGACGAACAATCCGGCGTTCATTTGGCTAAACAGGATATGACTTCCTTTATGCAGTACCAGACTGCGCGCGCGATGCGCGACGCGTCGAAACAGGATGCCGGATTGGCGGGGTTAGGCGCAGGATTAACGTTTGGTCAGGTCATGGCGCAGAATATCCAATCCAGTACAGCGGAAAGTCCGGAAAAGAAAAGTAAAACCGACCAACTGCGCGAACTAAAAGCGCTTCTTGACGACGGAATATTGACTCAGGAAGAATTTGAAGCTGAAAAGAAATTAATTTTAGGAAAATAAATCTAAGATAAGGAGATATTATGGCAAAGAATCCTAAAATGGTCTTTTGCAGGAACTGTAATAATCAAATTTGTGAGACATTAAAAATTTGTCCTTTTTGCGGCGCGAAACAAAAGCGTAAGTCTTTTTGCGCGCTGTTCTTTATTGTTCTAATTATTATTTTTGTTCTGGTTGTGATTATCGGTTCTTTGATGAACGGCTCTTTGCCTTCATCTGTACACGATCGCAAAACGCAGGAACCCTTCTCTTTGGATACGCAGCTGACTGTTATTTCGGAAAGCGTTAACGCGGTCGGAGCGCTGATTCCGACAAAAGAACCTGCAGCGACGAGAACGAAGCCCTCGACGCTTGATCCGACGGACACTGTCGCGCCGGCAATCGATGCGGCCGCAAATGCGGTTGTGGGCGTTGTCGCTACTGCGATCGGCGAGACTTTCGGCGAAGTTACCCCGGAATTCAAGGCCGCGATGGATGAATATGAAGCGTTCTTTGACGAATATGTGGCGTTTATGAATAAATATAGCGAATCCGGTAATTCGCTAAGCTTATTGGCGGATTATACGTCGTTTCTTTCGCGATTTACCGATGCCATGGCCGCTTTGGATAAAATCGGCGGAGAAGATTTAAACGCCGCTGATTTGAAGTATTATACAGAGGCTATGCTGCGAATCAATCAAAAAATATCGACGATTAAGTATTAACTGCTGGTTTTTTAGAGCGGAAAAGGGCGAGTTCGCAGGCATGCGGCTCGTCCTTTTGTTTTGGGCTTCATTCATCGGATTTACTGCGAAACGTCAAGCGTTCATTCGGTCCGCCCGGCTTTGGTAAAATTTGGATGTGCGGACTTATCAGGTTTGCCGGGAGATGAAAATGCGGAAACTGTACATCGAGCAAGCGATTTTCAAAATTACGGACCATTATCCGATCCTCGATCAGGCCGGCGCTCCGGTTTATCAGGTCGATCAGGATTTTACGTTTTTCGGCCATCACGCCCGTTTGTCGGCTCCGGACGGCGGCGAAATTTTCGAGATGGAGCGCGTCCTTTTGACTTTCCTGCCGAAATATGAGGTTCGTTTTCGCGCGGGGCTGACGGCTGCGATTGAATGCGAGATTTCGTTGCTGCGGCGCAGAATGACGGTGAAGATGGACGGACTTGATTTTCGGCTCGAGGGAAACTTTTTCGATCATGAATTTTCGCTGTATCAAGGCGATCGATGCGTTGGGGAAATCAGGAAAAAGTTTTTCAGTTTTCGCGATTGTTTTGAAATTACGGTTTGGGACGAGGACGAATCCGTCGAAACGCTGATGATCGCCGTCATGATTGCGGTCGACAACCTGAAAGATAACGATAAAGAGGGTTAATTCGAATCGCGGCTGAAGTCACTCCCTTTTTAATACGGCGCCGACGAGCGCGCCGTCAACGCGAATTTCATGCCAGACTTCAAAACCGGGAAACGCTTCAAGATCGAGCGTTTTTTCGTCGCGGCTGAACAGGATATAGTCGGTATCGTCGCTGATTTCATAGGATAAATCGAGACGGGCGCGGTCCGGATCCGCCAGATTTCCGCGGTTGATCGAGCCGGTTTGCGTGTAGAGATGATTGACTTGGATCCAAGGGGACGGATCCCGCGTCACGATCGCTTCAAGCAGCTGGCGGGTCGCGATTCCCCAGTAATCGCCGGAAAAGGATTCGGCGCGAGCGCGGACGATTGGCGCGAAATAAGCGAATTGATACGGATGATTGCGCGCGATCCAAGCTATGTTATTGCCCAAAACGGCGGCGAGCGCGAAAGCGGCGGCGAAAGCGGTCGCGCGGCGCAATTTTTGACGGCGGAGCGATCGGATTCCTTTTTCGATTTTGGAAAAACTGATGGCCGCGAAATAGACGATCGTCGGGTACGCGAAATAACAGTGACGCCAGGTATTATAAACGGTGACTTGACGCAGTATGATATACAGCAAAGGCGCCAGTCCGACCGAAAGGACGAGCGCGTCGCGCCGGTAGTTTCCCTCGAACTGATTCAGGATCAATCGATGGCGGACCATCTCTTTGACGAAGAAAACGCCGCCGATAAGCGCCAAGCCCAGGTAGATTGTCGGGGTCGTCAGGAGAATCCAGACGATCAGGTAGCTTTTTGATTTGGACGCGTCGACGAGGTTCCCGAAATAAAGGTTGCCGTCGGCGCTGTGATTTGGATGATCGGCGCTGAATTGAAAGGTTTCCGCGAATGTCCGGAACGGCGCGTCCCAAAGGTTCGGCGTGATCAGGATCAGAACCAAGAGAAAACTGAGCGTCAGGACCCCTATCTGAAGGGCGGCGGCTTTTGCGTTCTTTCTGTCGGTGAGAACGCTGACGAAAGCGAAGCAGACCGCAATCGCGTAGTACGCCAGTCCGTTCAGCCGCGCGTTGACGGTCAAAGCGAGGATCAATCCGGCGATCAGCGCGGACGCGATCGTTTCCCGTTCCGTCCATCGGTCGATTGCGTATAGGGAAAAGATTGTCCATGCGGCGAACAGGATATCTTTGTTATTGTAAAATGATTCGGCGAAGAAGCGCGGCGTCAGTACCAGGATCAGCCAGCCGACGAGCGCCGGAAGCGCGCTTCGGAATCGTTTTTCTAATAGAAGGTAAAAAGCGATCGTTGCGGCGTACCAGTTTAGGAAGACGTAGAAATGACGGAGACGGTAAAAAACGACCGGCGGAAGCTCGAAATCCGCGAAAGCTTCGATAAGGACGAGCGGCTGATGGAGCGCGGTTCCGTAATAACGGTCGCGGTATTCTTTCAGGTCGGGAAGATACGATAAAAACCTTGTCCAACTGTCTGGAACGGGGAGTTGCAGCCGTTCGATCGTATATCTGAAATTGACGAGCGAGGTCTGCCGTTCGATTCCCTCGTCAGGTCCGCATCCGTAATCATCGAAAATGACGCAGCCGAGGATGAAGCAGCCGATCATAAGGACAAGCGTCAGGATGTGTAGCGTTTGCGGAATCCGGTATGCGGCGGACTGGTTCATGGGGCTATTATACAGGAAAAAATAATTACAGAAGCACGTAACCGAAGACGCTGTATGGTATGATTCAATTAAATTTATCTCATGTTGAGCGTTCATCCTATGGAAAAACTTCAACAGCCGAAAGTTATTTACGCTTTCATTATTATTCTGTTCTCATTCGTATTCGCCGCGTGGCGTATTCTCGTTTGGAACGACACGCGGATTAGAATAATTGATTTTTCATCATTGATATCAGCGTCGGAGAGCGATTTATATGATTATGAACTCGAGGAAATCGATATTGACGATTCGATTCGAATACGAGGCCGGGTAATTGAACGCGGTAAATCGTCGCTTCCTGTCGAG
>JASBYO010000008.1 GCA_029983925.1 Flexilinea sp. | reverse complement strand
ACCGCCGAATCACGGACATATAAAAAGCGTAAAAAATACCGCGGAAATCATGGTATGGTTAATCTGCGGCGTTTTTATCATTTCAACAGATGCGTTTTTTACCAATATAAAACCGGAGGCCAACCATGCTCGGAGCAATTATCGGCGACATCGTCGGATCGCGATTCGAATTTCGCAACCATCGCAGTAAAGATTTCAAACTTTTTGATCGGGGCTGTTCTATCACCGACGACAGCGTCATGACCTTAGCCGTCGCAAAAGCGATCCTCGCCTGTCAGAACGGTCGCTCGAAACTCAACGAAGAAACGATTCGGGCGATGCAAACGCTCGGATACGCGTATCCTGACGCCGGATACGGCGGAATGTTCTCCCGCTGGCTTGGAAGCAAAAACCCGCAGCCGTACAACAGTTTCGGCAACGGCGCTGCGATGCGCGTTTCGCCCTGCGCCTGGGCAGCGAAAACGGAAGCCGAAGCGAAAGAATTATCGAAACTCGTTACCGAAGTCACGCATAACCATCCAGAAGGGATCAAAGGCGCCGAAGCGACGACGGTCGCGATTTTCATGGCGCGCAGCGGCGCGGATAAAGAAGCGATCCGCGCCCGAATCGAAAAAGAATACTACGATCTGAATTTCACGATCGATGAAATTCGCCCGACGTATAAATTTAACGAAACCTGCCAGGAGACCGTCCCGCAGGCGATCGCCGCATTTTTAGAGTCGGAATCGTTCGAAGACTGTATCCGAACCGCGATCAGCGTCGGCGGCGACAGCGACACGCTGGCGGCGATCGCCGGATCGATCGCGGAAGCCTTCTACGGCGTTCCCGATACGATCCGCGAGAAAGCGCTGACGTACCTTCCCGCGGACTTAAAAGATATTTTCGACGAATGGGAAACGAAAATCCAGGGACGTAAAGTTTCGGACCATTCAGAGTAATTCTTCAATAAATCGGGCAAATTTCTCAGGCCGCAGCAGCGCCATACCGCCGTGTCCGACATCGGACAGCACCTTGAAAACGGCGTCGGGGAACATCTCGCGGACGTATTCAATATCGTCGCGGCGGTCTTTCTCTTCGCTCGCCGCGCACCAGTATTGAATCCGGGTCGGAATACGCAGCGGCTCCGCGGGCATTTTATAATTATTGCAGGATTCGAAAGTCCGCCAAATCGTTCGATAACTAAGCGATTTTAAAACGCCCGCAGCATACTCCAAATCAGACTCGGAATATTCGTCGCTCGTAAAGAACCGACTTAGCAATTTCACGCCGGCCCACTTCCCGATCAAAATCATCAGGAAATCGCGAATCGCGATCAGACGCGTCACGATCCAAGGCAGCCGGTACGGGGCAATTCCGCCGTCAACCACCGCGTTCCCGACCGTTATTTCCCCGTCCGCGAGCATCCGCATCACGATGCTCCCGCCCATCGAACAGCCGTACAGAACGTCGATCGAATTGATTCCGTTATCGCGCAGCCAACGCGCCAACGCTTCGGCGATCTCTTCTACGCTCGTAAAATCGCCGGGAACCGATTCGTCGTATCCCGGCAGCGCCGGAACGATTATCCGGGCCGAATTTTCCAATAACGGGATCACAAACTCAAAATAATCCCAACGCACAATCGACGGATGAATCAATACGATTATTTTAGGTCGGTCTTTTCCGAATTCATGAATCGTCATCATCTTGGCCTCCGTTTTCGTCAATCAGATAAAAACTCTCCCGTACAATGACATTCTACCTCAGAAACGGTGACAAATCAGGCACTTAATTTTATTGAACAATGATATACTGATAGTGCTTGTAAACGTTTACAAGGCAGTGAAAACAGTCCATATTCATTTTATTAAAGGAGCGCATCCCTCATGAATAAAATCAAAATCGGTATTATCGGCGCCGGACGCATCGGCCGCGTCCATGCCAACGCGTTAACCAACAGCATTCCGCAAGCCGAAGTCGTCGCGATCTCCGACACTTTCGTCCAAAGCGCCGAAAAAGCGGCCGCCGATTTCGGAATCCCTGAATTTTTCGCCGATTATCATGAAATTTTGAACGATCCGACGATCGACGCTGTCCTCGTCTGCTCCCCGACGAATACGCACGCGCAAATTACGATCGAAGCCGCCAATGCCGGGAAACATATTTTTTGTGAAAAACCGGTCGACTTGACAATTGAACGCATCCTGGAAGCCAAGACGGCGGCAGAAAAAGCCGGCGTAAAGCTTCAAATCGGCTTCAACCGCCGTTTCGATCACAATTTCAACCGTATTCATCGGCTGGCGAAAGACGGGAAGCTGGGCGATCTTCAAATCCTTCGGATCACTTCGCGCGACCCGGAACCGCCGTCCGCCGAATACGCGAAGAATTCCGGCGGGATGTTCCTCGACATGACGATTCACGATTTCGATATGGCGTATTTTCTGGCGGATTCGGAAGTTGAAGAAGTTTTCGCCGCGACCGCCGTCACGGTTGACCCGGCGATCGGCGCGGCCGGGGATATCGACACCGCCGTCGTCACGCTCCGCTTCAAAAACGGAGCGATCGGCGTGATCGACAACTGCCGCAAGGCCGCTTACGGCTATGATCAGCGCGTCGAATATTTCGGGACGAAGGGAGCCGCAATCGCCGAAAACGACCGCGAAACGAACGTAACCGTCGCCGACGCCGACGCCGTCCGCAGCGATAAGCCGCTCTACTTTTTCCTTGAACGATACATGCAGTCCTTCCGCGAGGAACTCTGCCAATTTATCGACGCGATTCTGAACGATAAACCGGTTCCGGTCAACATCGAAGACGGTCTGCGTCCGATTCGGATCGCCCTGGCGGCGAAGAAATCGGCGCTGGAGAACCGTCCCGTCCGCTTAAGCGAAATCAACTAACTTACGGTAAAAGAAAAGGAGTTACAAGTGAGTCGAAACCTGATTCCGGCGCGAAAATTCAGCGACGGATATAACGAAATCGTCCGCCGCGGCGACGATCCGGATATGCTGATGGATTTCGGGATACTTCAGCTGCAAAAAGGGCAAACCTATACGAATAGCGAGACGCTCGAACGGGTCTTCCTCCTGGTTCGAGGCGCGGTTAAGTTCGCGTACGACGGAAAGGAAACAGCGGTCGAACGTGAAAACTGTTTCGATTTCGGCCCTTGGGTTTTAAGTCTTCCCGCCGGCGCCGAAGTCACGATCACCGCAACCGCCGACGATACCGAGCTGACATATAACGCGACGCCGAACGAGCGAACGTTCCCCGCGAAGCTCTTCGCGCCGGAAGATTCGCCGAACGAATACCGCGGCGCGGGTACGATGAAAGAAGCGTCGACCCGAATCGTCCGCACGACGTTTAATCATAGCAACGCGCCGTATTCCAACCTGGTTATCGGCGAAGTCGTCGGCTATCCCGGAAAATGGAGTTCTTATCCGCCCCATCATCATCCGCAGCCGGAAATTTATTATTATAAAACCCTTCCGGAAGGCGGCCGCGCTTACGCCGAACTGGGCGAAGACGTTTATAAGCTGCGCGGGAACGATACGCTCCTGATCGAAGAAGGACTGACGCATTCACACGTCACATATCCGGGCTACGCGCTTTGGTACCTGTGGGTTATCCGTCATCTGGACGGCAATCCGTATATCACCCCGACGTTTGTCCCTGAATTCAAATGGGTCGAGCGTCCGGACGCGGTCATCTGGCCGGATCGAGCGGAAGGTTAATTATGACGAAACGAATCCGATTAACCATGGCGCAGGCTTTGGTTAAGTTTTTAGATCAGCAATACGTCTCTTTCGACGGCGTCGAGGAAAAATTCGTTGAAGGCATAATCGGCATCTTCGGGCATGGCTGCGTCGTCGGCGTCGGACAGGCGCTCGAACAGGGCGGTCACAACATCCGTTTTTATCAGGGGCACAACGAACAGGGCATGGCGCATTTAGCCATGGGTTTCGCGAAACAACTGAACCGCCGCCGGATCATCCCTTGCCTGACCTCGATCGGACCCGGCGCGATGAATATGGTAACCGCCTGCGGAACGGCGACGGCAAACCGCATTCCGCTACTTGTTCTTCCCTGCGACACGTTCGCAACCCGCCAACCGGATCCCGTTCTTCAGCAGGTTGAACACCCGCATTCATTCGCAATTACGTCCAACGACGCGTTCAAAGCCGTTTGCAAATATTGGGATCGCGTTAACCGCCCCGAACAGCTGATGAGCGCCATGCTGAACGCGATGCGCGTTCTGACCGATCCGGCTGAAACCGGCGCCGTCTGCGTCGCGCTGCCGCAAGACGTTGAGGGCGAAGCGTATGATTATCCGGAATACTTCTTTGAGAAACGCGTCTGGTATCTCGATCGCCGTCCGATCAGCGCCGCGCAATTGGAACGCGCTGCCTCGCGTGTTCTCGCGGCGAAAAAACCGCTGCTGATCTGCGGCGGCGGCGTCCGTTATTCCGAAGCCGGCGACGAGCTGATCCGTTTCGCGGAAGCGTTTAATATCCCGATCAGCGAAACGCAGGCCGGAAAATCGGTCGTTCCCTGGACTCATCCGCTCAACGTCGGCGGCATCGGCGTCACCGGCGGGAAAGCCGCCAACGTCCTCGCAAAAGACGCCGATTTAATTATCGCCGTCGGAACGCGGCTGACCGATTTCACGACCGCTTCAAAATCAGCGTTCAAACATCCTGACGTCAAGATGTTGTCGATCAACGTTTCGCCGTTTGACGCGTTAAAAATGGACGCGCTGGCGATTATCGCCGACGCGCGCGAAGCTTTAACGGCGCTGACCGGCGCGCTGGAGAAAAAAGGCTACCGTTCCGCGTATCAGGATGAAATCAGCGCCGCACGGGACGAATGGAACGCGATCGTCGACGCGTTTTACGCTCAACCGGACAGCGAAAAGGGCCTGAGCCAAACGCGCGCGCTGGGAATTATTAACGAGCATATGAAAGCCGGGGATATCGCCGTCGGTTCCGCCGGTTCGCTTCCCGGCGACATGCAGCGATTATTCCGCCCGGGCGGCCGCGACACCTATCACATGGAGTACGGTTACTCCTGCATGGGGTACGAAGTCAACGCCGCCGTCGGCGTAAAGATGGCGCAGCCCGACGCAGAGGTTTATACGTTCCTCGGCGACGGCTCCTTTATCATGGCGCACAGCGAACTTTATACCGCGGTTCAGGAAGGCCTGAAAGTCAATTTCATGGTGATGGACAATGCCGGATGGGGCTGTATTGAAAATCTTCAGAACAATCAGGGGACGAAAACCTTCGGAACCGTCTTTAAGGCCCGGAACAAAGAAACCGATCGTCTTGACGGCGCGCCGCTTCCAATCGATTTCGCAAAGATCGCCGAGGGTTACGGACTGAAAGCCTATCGCGCCAGGACGAGCGAAGAGTTAAAACAGGCGTTGGCGGACGCCGATCATCAGCCGGGGCCCTGCCTGTTCGATATTAAGGTGATTCCGGGATCGATGACGCCGGGCTTCGAAAGCTGGTGGCGCGTCGGAACCGCCGAAGTTTCGACCGACCCGAATGTGCGGCTCGCTTATGAAGCCATGCGCGGTCAGATCAAAAACGCGCGCGATTATTAGAATCAAAAATTAAAACGTAAACGGAGAATCAATCATGCTATCAGCGGAAAAAGTACGCTTAGGAATTGCGCCGATCGGCTGGACGAACGACGATCTTCCCGATCTCGGAGCGGAGAACACTTTTGAACAATGCGTCAGCGAAATGGCGCTGGCCGGATTCAAAGGATGCGAAATCGGCAATAAATACCCGAAAGATTGGACGGAACTCAAGCACAAACTCGAGGTCCGCGGGCTGCAGGTCTGCAACGCCTGGTTTTCAACGCTGTTCACATCCCGTCCGTTCGAGGAGACGATCGCCGCATTTATCGAACATCGCGACAAGCTGCATTTTCTCGGAGCGAAAGTCATCGGCATCTCGGAACAGGGGAATTCCATCCAAGGGAAAGCGCTGCCGATTCTGGAGAACAAACCGGTGTATAGCGACGCGGAATGGGAAGTTGTCTGCCGCGGGTTTAACGAACTGGGACGATTAGCCAAAGAAAAAGGGATGACGCTGACCGTTCATCATCACATGGGGACCGGCGTTCAGACCGCCGAAGAGATCGATTATCTGATGGATCATACCGATCCGGATCTGGTTTACCTGCTTTTCGATTCAGGCCACCTCAGCTTCGCGGGAATCGACCCGCTCCCGGTTCTGAAGAAGTACGTCGGACGAACGAAACACGTTCATCTGAAAGACCTGCGTCTGAAAGTTTGGAACGAAGTCAAAGCGCAGAAAATGAGCTTTCTCGACGCGGTTCGCGCCGGCGTCTTTACCGTTCCCGGCGACGGCGACGTCGACTTCCTGCCGATTTTCGAAGAATTGGCGAAAGCCGATTATCAGGGGTGGGTCGTCGTCGAAGCCGAACAGGATCCCGCCAAAGCGAATCCGTTTGAGTACGCTAAGAAAGCGCGCGCGTATATCCGCCAAACCGCGGGACTATAAACGGACGGACCGTCGGGTTTAGAGATCATAAAGAATCAGAAAGAACAGGAGAAAAATCATGGTAAAAGTTGGTGTTTGCGGTTACGGCGTAATCGGTCAGCGCTTGGCTGACGGCGTCGCGCTTCAGAAAGATATGGAACTGGTCGGCGTCGCTGACGTCGCGCCGACGCTGGCGATCCGCGCTTTGAAAGAAAAAGGGATGCCGTATCATCTTTACCTCGCGATCGAAGACAATCGCGCCAAATTTGAAGAACTCGGTATTCCCGTCAGCGGGACGCTCGAAGAAATGATTCAAAAATGCGATATTATTCTAGACGCGACGAGCGCGGGAATCGGCGCGAAAAATAAGCAGCTGTACGAAAAATACGGAAAGAAAGCCGTCTTCCAAGGCGGCGAGAAAAACAGCGTCGCCGATGTTTTCTTCCATGGCTACGCGAATTACGAGCAAGGGATCGGGAAGCAGTTCCTGAAACTCACTTCCTGCAATACGACCGGACTGATCCGCGCCGTCGACGCGCTCGACCGCGACTACGGGATCGAAAAAGTCGCGATTACGATCATCCGCCGCGTCGCCGACCCCGGCGATTATCACCGCGGACTGACGAACGCGCTCCAGATGGACAAAGCGCCGAGCCATCAGGCCGTCGACCTGATGACGATCCTGCCGCATATCGAAGCCACCGGGATCCTCGTTCATACGCCGGTTACGCACGGGCATATCATCACCGTCCTCGCGACCGGAAAGAAGAAGATCACGCGCGAAATGGCGCTTAAGACGTTCAAGAACCACGACCGCATCCGCGTCGTCAAGATCGAAGACGGATTTCTCGGAAACGCTTCTTTCTTCCGCTACGCGCGCGATCTCGGCAATCCGCGCGGAGATATGTACGAGATCGGCTTATGGGAAGATTCGATCGTTGAATCCGGCGACGATATCATGTTCGCGATCAATATTCCGCAGGAATCCGTCACAATTCCCGAAACGATCGACGCCGTCCGCGCCGCGCTGGGAATGCAGCCCGACCGCGCCTCGGGGACGTCGGCGACCAACGCCAATTTAGGAATGGGAAAATGGAAGTAAGGATGACCTCCCTGGACGGGATGGACCTGCGCGGGAAAAAAGTTCTTCTCCGTCCGGATATCAACGCGCCGCTCGATCCGAAAACGCGCGCGATCGTCAGCGACGACCGGATCGTCAAGACGATTCCCGTTATTAAATCGCTGTTGGACGGCGGCGCGGCGGTCGCGATCATCGCCCATCAAGGCGATACGCTCGACTATCAGAACCTGACCGACCTCTCAGCTCATGCTGAGAGGATATCCGAACTCATCAGCCGGCCGGTCGAATATATCGACGACGTTTGCGGGCCGACGGCCGTCGCGCGCGTCAAAGCGCTGAAGCCCGGCGAGATTGTGATCCTCGGAAACCTGCGCTACCTGACCGAAGAGGTTTCGACGTTTGAAAAAGACGTCAAGCTCACCGCCGAGCAGTATACGAAAACGCGCCTGATTCAGCGTCTTGCGCCGCTGTTCGACTTGTACGTCAACGAAGCCTTTTCGGCCGCGCACCGTAATTCCGCCAGCATGGTTGCGTTTCAGGAACTGCTGCCGACGGCGGCGGGACCGCTGCTCTTCCGCGAATACAGCGAACTGTTCAAAGTTTTGAACAGCGCAGAAAAACCGGTCGCCTTCGTCCTCGGCGGCGCGAAAATTTCGGACGCGTTCGGTATGATGAAGCCCGTCCTCGAAAACGGAACCGCCGATAAGATCCTGACGACCGGCGTGACCGGAATCGTCTTTCTCGCCGCCGCCGGAATCGCGATCGGCGAAAAGGAAACCGAATTCCTGCGCGGCAAGGATCTGCTCGTCTTTGTTGAAGAGGCGAAAGGCTATCTGCGCGATTACGCCGATAAGTTTCTGCTGCCGATCGATTTAGCATACGAAAAAGACGGGAAACGCGCCGAAATCGACGCGGCAAACCTTCCCGACGACGCGCTCTTCACGGATATCGGCGCAAAAACGATCGCCGCGTACGCGGAAGTCCTCGCCGGAGCGAAAACGATCTTCGCGAACGGTCCGGCCGGCATGTATGAAGACGCCCGCTTCGCCGCCGGAACGAAAGGCATCTGGCAGGCGATCGCCGATTCGGAAGGCCATTCCGTCATCGGCGGCGGCGACACGGTCAGTTCCGCGTCCAAATTCATCGATTTGTCGAAGATCGGTTACGTTTCGACCGCCGGCGGCGCGATGGTTCGCTTCATGTCCGGGAAGAAGCTGCCGCTGATCGTCGCGATGGAAAAAGCCTTCGAGCGCGACCGCGGGTAGAAACGAATACAATCATCAATATCGGTTCCTGTTCTAAAGTACTTTACCGAATGGGAACCGATTCAGAAAAGGGCGTAAATCGAACCCTGCCGTTATTTTTCAAGATGCGCCGATCGGATAGCCGGTATCGTTTGACCTCAGGCTACGATTTGTCGGCTTGAAATTTAGACGTTTCATAAGTGAGATATAATTATGGCGGCAAATCTAAGAATATTCAGACAGAGCTATTCGAATTTACGCCGGTCAGAAAGGAAAAATCTATGTCAAAACTGAAAGCATTTGCAAGAGATATTCGTATCCAGCAGATGAAAGAATTCAAAGCGCGCGGCTTCGGTCATTTAGGCGGATCGCTGTCGATTACCGATTGTCTCGCCGCGCTTTACGGCGAAATCATGAACGTCGATCCCAAGAATCCGGACTGGGAAGACCGCGACCGTTTGGTTATGTCGAAAGGTCACGCCGGCCCAGCGCTGTACGCGACGCTGGCGCTGAAGGGTTATTTCCCGCTCGATGTCCTGCTGACGCTGAATCAGAACGGAACGAAACTCCCGAGCCACTGCGATAAAAATCTGACGATCGGGATCGACATGACGACCGGATCGCTCGGGCAGGGCGCGTCGACGGCCGCGGGAATCGCCTTAGGCTTAAAGCATTCCGGCAAAAAAGCGCGCGTCTACCTCGTCGTCGGCGACGGCGAAGCGCAGGAAGGACAGGTTTGGGAGATGGCGCTTTTCGCGGCGCAGAAAAAACTCTCGAATTTGATCCTTTTCCTTGATTTCAATAAACGGCAGCTGGACGGTCGGACGCATGAAATTTGCGATCTGGAAGACCCGGCTGAAAAATTCAAAGCGTTCGGATGGCATACGGTCCGTATCCCCGGGAATGATCCCGACCTGATCGCCGCCACGGTCCGCGAAGTCCAGGCCGCGCAGGGCGACAAACCGGGCGCGATTATCCTCGATACCGAAAAAGGCTCCGGCGTTCCGCAAATCATTGAGATTGAGTTGAATCATCATATCACTTGCAGCCCGGAATTAGCCGACCGGATTATCGAAGAACTCGAAGCCCAGAAGAAAGGATAATCGCCATGTATAAAGTTATCTATAACGGCGAGATGGAAAAGATCGCCGGAAAAGCCGTTTTTGGCGAAACGATGAAAGCGCTTCTCGCCGAAGATAAGGACGTCGTTTATCTCGACGCCGACCTGATGAACTCGGTCGGAACCGCCGGACTGGAAGTTCAATTCCCGGATCAGGCGTTTGACGTCGGGATCCAGGAAGCCAACATGGCGGGCGTCGCCGGCGGTTTATCCGCGGTTGGGAAAAAACCTTATATTCATTCTTTCGGCTGTTTCGCCTCTCGCCGTATGTTCGATCAGGCGTTCATTTCGATCGCCTATGCGCAGCTGAGCGCCCGAATTATCGGGACCGATCCCGGCGTGACCGCGGCTTACAACGGCGGCACGCACATGCCGTTCGAAGATATCTGCCTCTATCGCGCGGTTCCCGGCTCAACCGTCATCGAAACGACCGACAGCGCGATGGCGAGCGCGATTTTACGCCAAACCAAGGACCGCAAAGGCTTAACGTATATCCGCTTATCGCGGAAAAACCTGCCCGCCGTTTACGAACCAGGTTCCACGTTTGAGATCGGGAAAGGGATCGTTCTCCGAGATGGGAAAGACGTCGCGTTTATCGCCGCCGGGCTGATGGTCGCCGAAGCGCTCAAAGCGGCCGGAGAGCTCGAAAAGGAAGGAATCTCCGCGGCCGTTATCGACATGTTCACGATCAAGCCGCTCGACGAAGCTTTGACGCTCGAATACGCGAAGAAAACCGGCGCGATCGTTACCGGAGAAAACGGCAACATTGTCGGCGGACTCGGCGCGGCGGTCGCGTCGTTCCTAAGCGAAAACTACCCGGTCCCGGTCGTCCGAACCGGCGTTCATGATCGCTTCGGACAGGTCGGCGCCCAGGATTACCTTCAGGAGCAGTACGGTTTGACCGCCGCCGTCCTCGTCGAAAACGCGAAAAAAGCGATCGCGCTGAAAAGCTAAACGGCGCCGTCCGCGATTTTATATAAACGGATAAAAACGCAGCCGCGGCGTCTTTTATAAATGCCGCGCTGCGTTTTTACCTGAACGATTCATAGATTCGGGAGGCGCGCAAATAAAAATATGGCAAATGTAACTATAAATTTTATGGCCGAGGCCTGGGGGGTTTCTTACGCGACCGTATCCCGAACGCTGAACGGCCGCAGCGGCGTCGATCCGAAAACGCGTGAAAAAGTTCAGCGCGTCGCCGATCGGCTCGGCTATTCCCCGAACCTTCATGCGCGCAGCCTCAAGACGAATCAAACCGGGATTATCGGACTGATCCTCCCGGATATTTCCAATCCTTTTTTCGCCGATATCGCCTCAGCCGTCAATAAAGTCATCTATGCGCAAGGATATAACTCAATTCTGTGCACAACCGGATGGGACGTTGAAATCGAAGAAAAACAGCTATCGGTCCTATTGGATCATCGCGTCGACGGGATTATTTTCAAGCCGTCGCCGGAACTAACTGAACGGTACGCAAATCTCCCGATCGCGAAAGTCATGATTTCCAACGCGCAGGATCGGCGCTTTAATTTCGTTGAAATCGACAACCGCGAGGGCGGGCGCATTGCCGCCGATCATCTTTCAGACTGCGGATATCAGGCGCCGGCCTTTATCGGCGGAGACGAAGACTCGCGTTCAAACCGCGACCGGCTCAGGGGATTCCGCGAACGGCTGAAAGAACGTCGAATCGAGCTGTCCGATAAGACGGTTCGATTCGGCGGTTTTTCAATCGAAAGCGGTTATCAATCTGTATCCACGCTGCTGGATCAATCCGACCGGCCGGATTGTTTCTTCTGCGGAAACGATTTAATCGCGCTGGGCGTCCTGCAATTTCTCTCGGAGAACCGCTATGCCGTTCCCAACGCTGCCGGCGTCGTCGGCTTTGACGACGTCTATTTTTCATCGCTGCCCCAGATTCAGCTGACGACGATCCGTCAGCCGCGCCATGAGATCGGAGCCTACGCCGCTCAGGCGCTTATCGCCGCGCTCGAAAACGACGATCCGCGGCCAACGACGCATATAACCTTACAACCGCAACTGATCGCCCGAAATACGACGATCCGTCAATCCTCAAAACAGTCACAGGAGACCCCATGATCCAGGAATTTAATTTCGCGAAATCAAGCGTCTCTCTTTCGATTCAGGAAAGAAACCTGATAAAGATCCTGAACGCGAAACCGGTTCCCGTCCCGAACGATCAGGCCGCGCCCGTTCGGGACGCGATTCAGCGCCCGATCGGAACGCGGAAACTGCGCGATATCGTAAAACCGGGCGAAAAAATCGTCATCGTTACCAGCGACATTACCCGGCCCATGCCTTCAAAAACCGTCCTGCCGCCGGTTCTCGAAGAATTAGAAAGCGCCGGAATTCCCGCCGCCGATATTACGATCGTCTTTGCTTTAGGGATTCACCGTCCGCATACGGAAACCGAAAAAGAAACGCTTGTCGGAAGCGAAATTTACCGTAAATATCGCTGTATTGACTCGGTCGGCGAATTCACATATCTCGGCAAAGGGAAAAATAACACGCCGTACGAAGTGTTTAAGCCGGTCGTTGACGCGGACCGCCGTATTTGCCTCGGAAATATCGAATTCCACTACTTCGCCGGGTTCAGCGGCGGCGTCAAAGCAATCATTCCCGGCGTCGCGACCAAAGCGACGATCCAGGTCAACCACAGCCACATGATCGACCCGAACGCCGCGGCCGGGAAAATCGGCGGGAATCCCGTCCGCGCCGATATTGACGAAGTCCTCAACTTTCTGTCGGTCGATTTTATCGTTAACGTCGTCCTGGACGAGAAAAAGCGGATCGTTCATGCGGTCGCCGGTCACGCGATCGAAGCGCACCGCGAAGGGTGCCGCCTGCTTGAAGAGATGTACCGGATCGAGATTCCGAAAAAGGCCGATATCGTCGTCGTTTCGCCGGGCGGTTTCCCGAAGGATATTAACCTCTATCAGGCCCAGAAAGCGCTCGACAACGCCAAACATGCGATCAAAAAGGGCGGTTCGATTCTTTGGATCGCGTCGGCCGCGGAAGGATTGGGCGAAGATTCGTTCGAGGAATGGATGCTGGGGCATGAAAAGCTGTCCGACATGATCCCGCATATCCGCCGGGAATTCGTATTGGGCGGTCATAAAGCCGCCGCGATTGCGCTCGTTGCGGAAATTGCCGACATCTACCTTTATTCCGATCTGCCGGAAGAATTCGTCCGCAGGCTGCATTTCAATCCGGTTTCAGATTTACAGGCAACCTTCGACAGCTTACTTGCAAAATACGGAGCCGACGCGAGCGTGATCGCGATGCCGTTCGGCGGAGCGACGCTCCCGTACGCAAGCGGAAATTGAATCCGCAAAGAAATCGCCGTTTTTAGCCGCTTGATTCGGCTATAATTTTATTAACAACACCGTTCGAGGAGGGTTTCTACAATGAAATATTATGGAGCTATTGAAGCCGGCGGAACAAAATTCGTTTGCTCTGTAATTGCCGATCCGGATAATTATTTTGAGGAAGAGCGGTTTCCGACGACGACGCCGGAAGAAACGATCGCTCGGACAATCGATTTTTTTAAGCTGCGCCAGAAAAAATACAAGCTGGAATCGCTCGGGATCAGCTGTTTCGGGCCGATCGATTTAAACGAATCGTCCCCGACCTACGGCTACATAACCAGTACGCCGAAACCCGGCTGGAAAAATACCGATATCGTCGGCGCGCTGAAAAAAGCGTTCGGGCTTGAAATCGGCTTCGATACGGACGTGAACGGCGCGGCGCTGGCCGAATACGAATGGGGCAACCCGGAAAACGTCAAATCCCTCGTCTATTATACGATCGGAACAGGCGTCGGCGGCGGCGTCATCATCAACGGCGAACCGGTTCACGGCCTGGTCCATCCGGAGGCCGGGCATATCCTGATCCGGCAGGATCATGAAAACGACCCTTATCCCGGTCATTGTCCGTTTCATCAGAATTGTCTGGAAGGATTATGCTGCGGACCGTCGGTTCAGGACCGTTTCGGTAAACCGGGCTATGAACTAGGAGAAGATCACCCGTTCTGGAACACGTTCGCGAATTACGTCGCTCAGGCCTGCGTCAGCCAGATCCTGCAAATTTCGCCTGAAAAAATCGTTCTCGGCGGCGGCGTCATGGACCAAAGTCATCTTTTCCCGAAGATCCGCGCCGAAGTCCGGCGGCTCCTGAACGGCTACGTCATCCATCCGATGATCCTTGAAAAAATTGACGAATATATCGTTCCGCCGGTTCTTGGAAACCGGGCCGGCGCGTGCGGGGCGATGGCTTTAGCGCGCCGCGCCGCGGAACGGAAGTAAAATAAAAAAACATAGTCGTAAAGAGAACGGGCGCCGATCTGAAGCCGGCGTCCGTTTTTTTAGCATATTTACCGGCGTTTACTTACAGATAATCACCGGAACGGTCGTCTTCGACAAGATCGCTTCGACCGTACTCGATTGGAAAAGCCGTCGGATAAACGGGTTCGAATATCCGCCCATCAGGATCAGATCGGCGCTGACGTCTTCCGCCGCTTTCAGCACAGTTTCGCCCGGCAAACCGCCGCTATTAATATAATTCACCCGCAGCGGCTTATCGGCAAAAAACCGATTCGCTTCAGATAACGCCTGGTCCCGTTTCTGAACGCTTTTGCCCGATATAACGACGGTAATTCCGGCGTTCGAAACCTTCGCCATCGCCTCGGCAAAATACATCGCCTCGCGCGCTTTCGAGCTCGTCGAGAAAGCCAGAACAATCTGGTAAACGTTGCGCGGGAGCCGTTCCGGCACGATACAAATCAGCCCGGGCAAGTTCGTAATCACGTCGTTCCAATTATGCGAATCCATATCCGGACGATAATGCATCTTAAAAAATGACATATCGCTCCAAAAAGCGCGTTCCGAGAGAATCCGAATCAATTTCCCGCACAACACAAAAAACTTGCCGCGGACGTTCGACGCCGCCAAAATTCGGTCGACCGTTTCCCGATAAGCTTCGATCTTTGGAGATTCGAGTTCTTTTCGGTTCGCGACGACATGGACGACGCCCGTCCATGCGTCGTAAATCTTTGAAAAATGGAGCGCGGATTCGAGAAACGCTTGATCTTCTTCGAGATTCGAAACCGCGATCATGACGCGTTCGATATAGTCTTCCGCGCCGCTAAGGATTTCCTTTCGCCAATCGCCGGTTTTGACGCCCCAATCGGACAGGTCCGACGTGAAGAACATGAAAATTTGCCGCGCGAACCGATAGAGCCATCCTTTCTTCCCTTTTCCGAAATCGTCGTCGAGCTTCCAGGCCAGCGCCGTATTCCGAACGCTTCCGCCATACTCTTCGCTCAGCGCCGCTTTATTATTTTCAAGCCAAAGATATAGCTCCGTTTCCGTTTTCCCGCTGAATTGATCGAGCAAGCGCAGCTGGCGGATCGTTCGCGCAATCGGCAAATACACCTCGTCGTACCAATGGACGACCGCCTCGTCGTCGGATATATCGCGCTTAAAATCGATCCCCATAAAATATTTATGCGCCTGAATATGATCGTAAAGCTGCGGGTACTGACCGGCTAAAACGAGATCGATCTGATGGGCAGGGATGAGTTCGTTAATCCGCGTCCGGTCCAGGAAAGACTGCCGCTCGGTTTTGACGATAATTTCATCCGGCGAATCGGTCGGCTTCAACGGCACTTCGGTATTGATAATTCGAACGTTCGCCTGGATATACTCGGCGTTGATGCTTTTCATCACCGAAACGCGATGATGACCGTCAAGGACAAAATAAATTTCACCGATCTGATAAACGTCGATAGGCGGAACGCCTTGCTGCGACTCGTTCGCCATCTTGACATTCACCCAACGGGATTCGTCCTGGACCAACTTCGGTAAAAAAGTACGGGTAAAATCCTGGTTCCGCGAAACGGTTCCGACGATTGAAGAAATGGGAATTTCCTTGCTGACGGTAATATTATATACGTTTGAAAGGCGTTTCCGGACCTCGGTATAATCGACCAAGTCGTAATTCTTTCCGGTCAGCAATCCGAATAGCCGTTCCCATGCCGCTTTCGTCCGGGCCTGATTAAATTCATTTTGAGCTTGATTTAACGAATTCATTCTTTCGAATTGCCCTCCCGCGCGCAAATCGCGTCCAAGTTATTTTACCGCAATGAAGCCCAAGAAACCGCGACGGCTAACATTTCCTTTCTTTTATTAATTCAGGTAATTTCCGTCAATCGCAAAAATATTTAAATAAAAATCCCCGTCCGAACTGAACGGGGATTTCGGAACCATTTATTTACGTTCTTGCAAGAATTTATCCGCCGCAGCGCCGAAAACGAGATGCAGCAGCAAATCTTTATGAGAATGAACAAACGGCAGATCGTAAGTATCTTCCAACACCGGCATCAGATAGGACGCCGGGCGATATTTCGTAAACTCAACGTCGTCGCCCAAAATTTCCTCGACGACCTTCGGATTGCAAGGGGCCGGAGTTTTCCCAAATTCGCCCTTTAAGATCATCTGGAATTCGTTTGAAGTAAACGAATAGCGAGAACCGGTCATGACGTTATACGCCGCCTGAACGCCGACGATCTGAGAGGTCGGCGTAACCAGCGGAACATAGCCAGCATCGGCGCGAACAGCCGGAATTTCGCTCATAACGTCGTTTAACCGGTCCTCCGGGACGCCCATTCCCTTCAGCTGGTTCTGAAGATTGGATATCATACCGCCGGGAATCTGGGATTCGAAAATACGATCGTCAAATTTCGGATAACCCAGATCCGCAAGGATCTCGCGGCTAATCGCGATCGCGCCGTCGATATCTTCCTTATCCTTCATAATCGCTTCGATCAGTTTATCGACTTTTTCAACCGGAACGTCGTCAAAGTGAACGGGGTTGAGCCAGGCTTTTCCGTACGACGGGGTCGAATCTTTCAGCTCGTCGAGAATACCGCGCAGCACGCCCTGAGCCTTCGTGATCGCAGCTTTGTCTAAACCGTGATCGTAGCCCATACGTTCCGCGATAACCGCCATAATTTCAACCGGCGTATGCGACGAACCGCCGGCGAACGGCGTGATGCAGGTATCGATCTGATCGATGCCGTATTTGATCGCCAGCGCCAGGTTGACGATCGAAACGCCCGTCGTCGCGTGCGTATGCAGCACGATCGGAACATTGATTTCTTTCCGCAGCGCCGGGAGCAAAACGACGGCGTTTTTCGGATGGAGCAGTCCCGCCATATCTTTAATCGCGATGCGGTCGACGCCTTCGGCGAGCAGCCGCTTCCCGTAATCGACAAAATACTCGGTCGTATGGACCGGGCTGGTCGTATAAGACATCGCGGCTTCGACTTTACCGCCATAAGCCTTGGTCGCTAAAATCGCCATGCGCAGGTTGCGGATATCGTTCAGCGCGTCGAAAATACGCATGTTTTGAGAACCGCTTTCGATACTCTGGCGGATAAAAGCGGCTAAGAGATCGTCCGGATACGGATTGTAGGCGAAAAGGTTCTGTCCGCGCAGGAGCGACTGGATCCGTTCGCCGCCGCCCAGACAATCGCGGAATTTTTCCAAACGTTCCCAGGGGTCGTCTTTCGTGAAACGGATCGCGGCGTCAAGCGTCGCCCCGCCCCATAACTCAAAATTGTTATAGCCCGCGTCTTTGATAATCGGCAGCACGCGCATACACTGTTCCGTCGTCATACGCGTCGCGGATAAACTCTGATGACCGTCGCGCAGCGTTAAATCATTAAATAAAATCTTTTTCCCCATTATTGTTATAGACCTTTCTGAATCAGAATGATTTCGGTTTGTTGCGAATACCTCGCAACAATATTTTTCCCCATGGTCACAATTGTAACATACACAAATTGGAATACGATCCGATTTACGCTTGATTCGGCGAGGACATCTTCTAAAATTCGGCTTTTTACGAAATTGCGGCGACAACCGATTGTAAAAAATTTATTTTACAAATAATTTGGCAGATTTTTAAAATATTCCACAATTTCCGTCGCGCTTCTATGATATTCCGTATAATTAAGACCGCTGACTTCTGAATAGGAGGAAGATTCCGAACCGTTTTCCGATTCTTGATTATTCGCGAAATTTACAAACGCTCTTATGAAAACGCAGGCATCTCAATTCAAACCTGCGTAACTCAGAAAGGATTTCATCATGAAAAAAGGGAACGTCTTAGTTATCGGAAATTCCGGCGTCGGAAAATCAACATTAATCAACGCGATATTCAAGGAAAATATCGCGGTCACAGGCTGGGGATTAAAAGGGAACACTCAAGAATTAACGATCCACGAAAGCGAAACGCTTCCGTTTCGGATTATTGATTCAAAAGGATTTGAACCGGCATCGCCAATGGAGCTTCTGACTGGGAATAAAGCCGTTAAAGCGGTCAAAAAATGGAGCGCGGAATGTGCGAAATTAGAAAAAGATGACCATGGAATCAATATTATCTGGTTTTGCGTCGACGGCGGAACGAGTAAACTCTTCCCAAAGTATATTGAGGATTTCTGTAAAGCGACTTCGATTTGGAAAAGCGTTCCCGTTATCGCCGTAATTACAAAGTCGACTGTCGAATCGCAAATTCAAGACAACATCCAAATGGTCAGAGACGCTTTCGCGAAAGTTAAAAAAGATGGAAGAAGCTTAGCGAAAATAATACCTGTCGTCGCCAAACCTTTTATCTATAACGAGAACGCAATCGTACCTGAATTCGGACTCGAAGAGCTGATTGAAGCGACGAATCAGCTGATGCCCAAAGGGTTAGAAGCGGCCCAAAAAGATATCGCCAGCTTTACCTTAAATCTAAAGCGAATTCATGCCCGATCCCTTACCATGATAGCGACGGCCTCCGCCGTAACGGTAGGCGCCGTTCCGCTCCCGATTCCCGACAACGGAGTATTGATTGGGATCGAGACTGCAATGGTTAACCAAATTGCTAAAATTTATGAAGTCTCAAACAAAGACAAGAAAAATAGCATTACAAAAACAATTATTGAGGCTGGGACCGTCGGCGTGATCGCGAAAACGGCAATCAAAGCGATCAAGGCTATTCCAGGTATCGCAATCGCCGCAAGCGTCTTAGACGCAATTGTAGCCGGCGTAATCGTCGCTTCGCTTGGCGGCGTAACGGCGCATATTTATGAAAAAGTCTATCTGGGGGAAATCAGGAAAGACGATACTGACTTTGTGAAGAAAATTTTAGAAAACCAATCAAGCGCAAAAATTTTCGAAGCAGTCAATCACATTGTCGACAAACTGTCTAAAGGCGCGGCTATCAAAGAACTGCCAAGTTTGATTATCGAAGCGATATACAACCTTGGAGAAAAAAAGCAGCTGAAATAAGATTTGCCAATAATTTTAAGTTCAATTTCTGACAAAAGATTCGCCAAAGTTTTCCTTGAATCAGGCGAAAAAAAAGATCTTCGCTTAAGCAGCGGTATACTTTTAAGGAACAGGCATCCCCTGCGAAATTAGACATGAAGGAAAGGAAGTGACAAATTACATGAGTTTCAATAAAGTAGCGATTATTGGCGGCGGCGTTCTCGGCGCGCAAATCGGATTAATGTGCGCTTATACCGGACACGATACGACGTTCTGGCTCAGGAGCGAAAGCTCAATCGGCCGCACAAAACCGAAAATCGAGCGTTACTCGGCAATGATGCTGAGCGCCTTAGAAAAATCGAAAGCGTTGATCGGCAACCCGATGGGCGCCTATGTATATCCGAAAGGCCTGATCCGGAACTGGGGTCGGATTAACGCCGACCAGATCGACGAGCTGATCGACATGGCGAAGAAAAATTTTTCCGAACTGATTCATATTGAACTCGATATGGCGAAAGCGGTCGCCGACGCGGATATCGTGATCGAAACGATGTCGGAAGATCCGAAAGCCAAGATCGAAGTGTATACGGCCTTAAAAGATTTGCTGCCTGAAAAGGCGATCCTCTGCACAAATTCATCGACCATGGTACCGAGCGCGTTTGAGAAATATACCGGCCGGCCGGAAAAATATTTAGCGCTTCATTTTGCCAACACGATTTGGAAAAACAACACGGCCGAAATCATGGGACACCCGGGAACGGATCCTGAAATTTTCAAACAGGTCGTATCGTTCGCGGAAGAAATTAATATGGTGCCGCTCGAGCTGCATAAAGAGCAACCCGGCTATATCTTAAATACGATGCTCGTTCCGTTCCTCGGCGCGGCTCAGGCGCTTTGGGCGAACGAAGTCGCGGATCCTGAAACGATCGATAAAACTTGGATGCTGGCGACGGGCGCTCCCGTCGGTCCGTTCCGAATTTTGGACGTTGTCGGACTTGACACCGCGTACAACATTTCGAGGATGAAACCCGACGTCAACGACGAATCATCGCTCAGTTACAAAATCAGCAAGCTTCTGAAAGAAAAGATCGACAAAGGCGAAACAGGCATCAACGCCGGGAAAGGGTTCTACACTTACTAAGAAGCAGATCTGAAATTTCCGAAATATCAGAGAGCTGATTATCGGAATCCGAAAAACAAAAAATAAAACAGGTACCGACTTAATAAAGAATAAGGCGCCGAAATGAACCGGCGTCTTATTCTTATCTCTTTGTCTTATCCAAGCCGCAGGAAAACCGCGCTCGTCGCGCCGATTTCGATTCGATCCGCGCCGGCGATTCGAACGTCTCCGACGCTGAAAAGAACCTCTCCGAGCGGAAGCGGGGAGACGAACGTCCGCGGTTCTCCGATCGGGTTCAGCACGATCAAAATCGATCCCGCCGTCCCTTTCCGAATATAGCTGAGCGGGAACTCGCCTTCCTCCGGAAGGATAAATTCGATCGTTCCGTTCGTCCGGAGCGGTTCGTTCTCCTTCCGAATCCGAATCAATTCCCGCACGAAGTTCAGGAAAGATTCGGGGTCGGCTTCCTGCGCCGCGACGGTCGGACGAGCGGGATCCGGGTCAATCCGGATATAAAGATCTTCCTTCGGCGCGCTGGAAAACCCTGCGTTCGGCGTCGAATCCCATTGCATCGGGCTACGCGCGCCGGTACGGACAAAACCGCCTTCGACCGAACGGATCCGCGGCAGATAACGCATACCGATTTCATCGCCGTAATAAATAAACGGCGCGCCCGGAAGCGAAAGCAGGAACGCGAATGCGACCCTGCGCTCATCTTCATTCAGATGATGCGCGATACGCGTCATATCATGATTCCCTGACGGAACGCAGATCGAACCCTGACTCACAACATCCCGATAGTAACGCCGGTACGTCTCGACGAAATCGCGGGCCGAGCCTTTCCCATCCGAACGGAAATACGGATTCTCCGCGCGGAACAGGTCCGTATAATGCGAATCGCCGAAATGAAGCAGGAAATCCATATGAAAACCGGCTTTCAGCGCTTCGCCGGGATTCCCCCATTCCGAGATCATCACCGCGTCCGGATATTCAGCGTCCAGCATTGCGCGGAACTCCCGCCACAGGCGAATCGTCGCTTCATGATCCGGATCGGACTTAACTAAAGAGAACGCCATATCGACGCGAAATCCGTCGCAGCCCATCTCCAACCAAAACCGCATGACGTCTTTCATTGCGGCGACCGTCGCGCGCGGCCCCGGCGCGTCGACAGGCTGCTGCCAGCGCGCCGTCGGATTCGCGTACCCATAGTTCAGCGCCGGCTGCGATGAAAAGAAATTTACGGCTACCGCGCCATCGCGATCGGAAATTCCGCGGAGCCAACCGCGAATTTGGGGATCGGGGCTGGCGACCATATCTTCAAGAACATCATCCGTCCAGATATAACGGTCGCTGAATTCGTTTCGCTCCGGCCGAATCGACGCCTGAAACCATGGGTGCGCGGCGGATGTATGACCCGGAACGAGATCCAGCAGGATTCGCATTCCGCGCCGATGAACTTCTTTAAAAAGCGTTTTCAGCTCCTCGTTCGTTCCGTAACGCGGCGCGGCGCGGTAAAAATTCGCGACGTCGTACCCGGCGTCGTTGAACGGCGAATCGAAACAGGGGTTCATCCAAATCGCGGTGCAGCCTAACGATTGAATATAGTCCAGACGGGAAAGGATCCCCTTGAAATCGCCGATCCCGTCGCCGTTCGAATCCTGAAACGTCTGCGGATAAATTTCGTAAAAAACCGCGTTATCTAACCAATGGCGCTTTTCGGTATTCATTTAAAATAAACCCCAATCAAAATCCATTCCATCTTCCATCATCGCCGGATCCCATGGATCGAAACAGAGATCGACAAAAACCGGATCGACGCTTACATCTGTCGCCGCGGCACGAACGTCTTCGATCATCTCCCCCGCATAGGGGCAGAATGGCGTCGTCAGAATCATCGTCACGACAATTCGGCCGTCGCTCCTTGTTACGTTCCGAATCAGTCCCAATTCAATGACGTTATAGCCCAATTCAGGGTCTTCGACCGCCCGCAGCGCTTCCTTAATCCGGTTCGCCAGGTCCGGATTCTGCGACGACAATTCCCAAACGGCTTGTTTCGAAGCCTTATCGCCTGATTCGCTTTGCATCTTTCACCGCCTTTCAACATTCCATACAGATTACTTTGAAACGGACTCGGACTCGGCGTCATCAGCGAGCGTCAGCTCCAACAGCACGCCGAGTTCCGCTAATTTCCGCCGAATCGCGTTAATACCTTTCGGCTTGATCATGATCGTCGTCGGATTCAAGCGTTGGATAACCCATGGCGCGCAGTCGCGGGAAACGATCAGCGCGCCGATCCGATTCGGATCGCTGTCGCTGACCAGAATCGCGTTAAAGGCCGTCGCTTCCGTCTCGTTTCGGTCCCAATTTTCAATCGCCGAGAGGAGCGACGGCGGCAGCGCGTTTCCGAAAGCGCGGCGCATTAACGCCGTTAATCCGGCTATTTTCAAGCCGCAGTTTCTCGCCGCCCGCAAAGAAGCGGGCGAAATTCGAAACGTCCAGCGATCCGGACGAATTTCTTCCCAATCGCAGTAACGCGCCAGATGGTAACGAATCGTCATCAGCGTCTTTGGCGTTAGACGGATCAACCCATCGGTTCCGATCGAAGGAAGTTCGTACCGCTTGCGGGCCGCGGCGTTGATTTCGCCGCGCAGCGCCGCCAGCCAACGTTTCCCAAACGACGTGACGCGAACGGCGCTCAGCGTTTCAAGATTTTCATCTTCGAACGCTAAATCAATAAAACCGAAATCGTGCAGCGGACCTCGAAAAAAGAGACGGAGGATTTCGCCCTCGATCGCGTCCCAGCTCGCGCGATCCTTCCGCGCCGGATTCTCGATCATCCATCCCGGCGTCCTCAGCGGATCACGGATCAGATCGCTTTCCAAAGAGCGCAGAATCGCGACGAAATAGCGGAAACTTATCCAGTCAGACGATTCGACCCGGCCTAAAATCGACAAAATCCGTTTTCGCAATTTCGTTAAATCCGCCTTAAACGTCGGATCGATTCGGAAAATTTCGGATTCCCCGATTTCATCTGTCAATGAGTCGTTTATCCAAGCGCGGATAAGAGCGACGAGACCGGCATGCGCCGGTTGAGAAATAAAACTTTGAATAACGTCCCCGTCCGACGCTTCATTCGGTTTTAAAATTTCGGCGTTCATCAACACCCGCCGGCATAAATCGACCCTCGAAGGCGAATACGCCCGCCGAATCATTTCGACCGGTTTTGCGATCCGATCCGCCGCGATGACAAGACAGGCCAAATCATAAAAATCAGATTTCGCCGCGACCCGAAAAGCCGTTTCAGACTGCGCGGCCGGACGGACGATCAATTTGACGCCGTTACGCGAATCGTACAAAACCGGCGTTTCAAAAAAAGGGATCAAATCTTTAGGAACCAAATAAAATTCGTCGATTCCGAACGCAACGTCTGCGTATCCCGGGAAAATCAGGCCGTGATACAACAGCCATTCGGTCACAGATCCGGGGTCACGCCACGGGGCGGCGTTTAAAAAGTTTTCGCTGCCATATGCTTGAACCGTTCCGAACTCGGCGCTAAAATAACTTTTCGGAAGTTTTCCGCCCGCTCGAAGAAGCGCCGATAACGCCCTGTCGACGCCGTTCGGTCCGTTCGCCAGTTTTGCGCGTAAAGAATCCGAATTGAGAATCGCCGGAACGATCAGGTCGCAAAGCCGCGTCGCCGTCATCGTACCGGCCGTATCGATAACGCCCCAATTTTCGCCGATCGCGCGCAGCATGAGCAGGTCGCTTCGGCGTAAGGCTTCGCGCAACGTCCGATCGCTCATTCCCGTTCTCCGCGCTTCTCCAATTCGGCAAACAACTGTGCGGATTCGAAATGGAACGCTTGCGGCGTATTTTGATCTTCCGAATCGATCGTCATAACCGCGAAATAATCGCCGATCGCCCGGCCCAGAATCTTTACGCGAACCGGATCGGGAAGTCCGTCCAGGACTTCGCGGCAAGTCAACGGCAGCGCGGCGGTTAGAACGCGCTGATCGTCGGTCAGTACCATCCAAACCAAACGCGGGAAATCGGCGCTGCGCTTGATCGACGAAACGCCGTCGGCGTCGCCGTCCCGAGCCAGATAAACGCGCGGGTAGACCGCGAGACCGCTGACGAATTCGAGCCCGCCTTGGTCAACGCGTTCGCCAACCGCCATGACCTCGTCCAGCAACGCGTATTCCGATCGCGACGCGCGCCAGTCTTGAAATAATTCTGTCTGCGTCGGAAGAATTTTCGGACGTGTTCCGGCGCTATCCATGACCGGCAGCAACCCGGCGATAAATAAACAGAATCCCAACGCCCATACGGCGCCGGTCCGCCCGTCAAAACGCGCCGGCAGGCGAATTTTCGCACGCAGCGTCGAATCGCAGCGATAAACCGCACCTGACAAAAACTTAAAAATCGTTTCAAACCCCAGCGCGAACAAGAACAGCGCGAACCAATCGACGGGGAGAATAAAGCGGAATCCGGAATTCAGCGCAAACGCGCAGCCGACGGCATACGCTCCGTACAGCGCGCACGGGACCAGAACCGCGTACCCGCCGCGCGCAGCGCCGCCGGAAAGCCCGATCGCGAAAATCGCAGCAATCAGGAGCCACAAAATCGGGCTGCGTTCAAGAACCGGTCGGGACGATTCCCGGTACCAGAAATTGCCGCGATCAAAAAACCATTGCTCCGGATCGGATATTTCTTCCGTCCGCAGCGGCAGCACGAGAACCGTCGAGAGCAAGTTATTCGTCAGATGCGCGCCGATTTCCGCCCCAATCGCAGTGGGATTTTCGCGGATGAGATTAACGACGGACGACGCGGATCCGTCTTCCGGAACGCCCGCCGCGCGGGCGTATAAACGATTTAGATACGCGCCTTCGCCCGTTCCGTCCCGAACCGTCGGATTCGGGACAAGACGATTATAAAACGTCCAAGGTAAAATAATAAAAGCCGTCAGGGAAAGAAAAGCGGTCAGCTGTTTCGCCCGCAATGAGTTCCGACCCTGCCGCTTTCTCTGAAGCAGACCAAAAGCGCCGATCACGATCGCGACAGCCGGGACCAGGACAATCGACTGCGTGCGGATCAGCGCACCCATACCGCAAGCCGCCGCTGCAAGGATAACCGTCGCCCAACGCGCGAAACCGCGCGCGGACAATTCGCGCAGCCAATCGACCGACAGATTCGCAATCCATAAGACAATCAGCATCATCGGCAATTCGCTCATCAGCAAGCGGCTGTTTGAGACCTGGACCAGCGGCGTCAGGCGGATCGCGTACGCCTCGCGCGCGACGATCCATACCGCGGCCAAAATACCCGTCCAAGGAGAACGCAGCCGAACGCCCAACCGGAATATCAGCGCCGGGATCAGCGCCAGAACCATGATTTGCAATGTCGTTAAATCAAGGTAGTCGGTCCCGACAAATTGATGCAAAACTGCCAGAAAGACGATGTACAGCGGACGGACGACCGTCATGCCGTTCCGGAACCCGTTTCCATTAAACAGATTCAGCGCCAGCAAATCGTAATTTTCCGCGTCGGAAGACGGGTAAAAATTAAAATTCGGGGGACGCTGCGCCGGAAGGAAGTAACTTCGCCCCTCGAACGGGACGTTCGCCCAGACGATGGCGGCGCTCAGCCACACAGCGAAAAACAGCCCACGGAACAGAAGCGTCCGGTTACCGTCCCAAAACGTCCGGATCCTTGCGCAAGCCGAAAGTTCCCCGGCAAGGATCATCAACGGCGCGGCGATCAAAAGCGGCAGAATTAACGGACCTTCTAAAATTGAAACGCCCTGCCGGTAGAAGGTACCTGAAACCGGTTCCAATCCGAAGCCGGTTTTCAACGCAAAAAAACGCAATCCCGTAATGAGCAGGAAAACGAAAGCCGCAGCGATCAACGGAATCCGCGCTTTTCTCCAATCTGCGATTGTCCTGCCGAAACCGAGCGCGCTGAAGACGAGCGCCTGAACCGCAAAAACGGACGCGAACAGCAGCAACGGCAAAATCCGGATAAAGACCGCCTCGAAGTTGACGCCGCGCGCGTACGGAGATTTAAAGAACGCCCAAACAGTCAGCGACAACCATCCGACCCACAGGCCGATCCTTCCGACCGCGGAACGTTCGAAACGGGACGAACCAGATCGGATCCGGAACCCGGAAAAAGCGACAATAAGCAGGAATAAAAGAACCAGTACGAAACGCGCGGCCGATATTCCGAAAAACGCCGCGCTGCCGGAAGAAGCTACGCGAAATATTCCATAGATTCCCGCAACGCACTCGATCGCCGTCAGTCCCCAAAAAATTTTCCAAACCTGTTCCACGACTTGAATTATAGCCGACGCCGTCAATTTTCCTCATCAAGAATGTATCTTTCGATTCGCTGACCGCGGTAATTTTTCACCGCAACGTTTTATAATAGGCTCATGTTTAACAATACCTTTGGAAGAAAAAGCGTTAAGTCCGCCGCCATTACCATTACACTGATTTTAATCGTCATTCTTTCGGGAAATATCGCTTCCGCGCAGGAAGCCGCGCAGACGCTCTACGTACTGGCGGCGCCATTCACGACCCTTAACGACAGCATCGACCGGGAAGAATTACTGACGCTCGATCCGCTCGTATTTCCAGGCGGAAAGCTGATCGCCGGACTCGACGAAACGATCGCGGATAAGGATCGATTTTTAGACGCGATCGGTTTATCGAAGCAATCGATAAACGTCGTTCGCTACCGGCCGATCCATGAGGCGATCTCCGCTTCCGTCCGAACCGGACGCTGGATTATCCTCCCTTTCGACCAACTCGATCCGCGATTAAAGGTTATCGCGATCGACGGCGCAAGTCCGATCCGGAAAGATTTTGATCCGTACAGCTGGCCGCTTACCGTCCGCGAGTCCGGCGCGGCGGAAATCGATTGGGAAACGGTTCCTTTTACGAATTATGACGCGGAGAAAATAAGCGACGTCATGCTGACCGGGGTCACGGCGCTGGTTCGCGCGGTTGCGAATTATATGGACGGGTTCGGGGCTGATTTTCCGGCGGTTTATACGGGCGACTACCTGCGTTCCGCCGATATTCTGCATATCAATAATGAAGTTCCTTTTGCCCGCATCTGTCAACAGACCGCCGAGCAGCTCAATAATCTCGTTTTTTGCTCAAAAGAACGCTATCTTGATCTGCTGCTGAACCTGGGAACGACGGTCGTAGAAATCGACGGCGACCATTTTCAAGACTTCGGAGACGACGCGGTTTATTATACGCTCGAGTTGTACGAAAAAGCCGGCCTTCCGTATTACGGCGGCGGTCGAAACCTGGCGGAAGCTCAGAAACCGTTCCTCGTCGAACATAACGGCAACAAGTTCGCTTTCCTCGGCTGCAACGGGAAAGAAGCGGGTTACGCGGCGGCGTCCGAGACCCGTCCCGGCGCCGGACTTTGCGATTATCCGCTGATGGAAAAACGGATCCGGGAATTACGCGCGGACGGGTACTTGCCGATCGTGACGCTTCAGCATATCGAATACTACCGGATCGCCCCGAACGATCAGATGGCGGCGGAATACGGCCGTCTCGCCGACGCCGGCGCGGTTATTGTCAGCGGCAGCCAGTCGCACTTGCCGATGGCGTTCGATATTACGCCCGACCGCGTCATCCACTACGGCTTGGGGAATCTCTTTTTTGACCAAGCGTATTATCTGCCCGAAACGGCTGAAGCGACGATCGACCGATATATTTTTTACGATAACCGTTTGATCAGCCTTGACGTCGCGACGATTAAATTTATTAATTTAGCGCAAAACGATTGGATGACGCCGGAAGAACGCGCCGGGTTGCTGGACCGGATTTTCGCCGAATCGATCGTCAGAAATACGCCGAATGAGTGAAATAAACGAAGCGGAAAACTACGGGCGAGCTAAAATCAGCGACGTTCGGGAATGGGCGGAAGCGAAAAAAGACACTCCTGAATCGCTCGAAATAGCCGGACGAATCCTGGACGACGTCATCCGCGGAGAAGACGTCTTTAAAGCGATCCGCAATCATCCGATCCCGCGCCGCGGTCATATTTCGAAATCGACGTTAATCAAGGTCTACCGCGCCCGCGTCGCGGCCGGAAAGATGGCCGAGGACGCCGGACTCTTCGCAAAATTACGGATGAAACCGACGCGGACGTTAAGCGGCGTAACGACCGTCACCGTGTTAACCAAACCGTTCCCGTGTCCGGGCGAATGCATCTTCTGCCCGAACGATTCCCGCATGCCGAAATCGTATCTTCCCGACGAGCCGGGTGCGGCGCGGGCTTATCAAAATGAATTCGACCCCTTCCGTCAGGTCCAGTCGCGCATCCTGGCTTACGAAGCCGTCGGTCATCCGACCGACAAAATCGAATTGCTCGTCCTGGGCGGATCCTGGACGAGTTACGCGCCGGAATATCGCGAATGGTTTATCCGCCGCTGTTTCGACGCTTTGAACGGAATCGGCGGATCGGACGGCGGAGCCGAATCCGATTCGCTTGAAGCGGCTCAGCGGCGCAACGAATCCGCGAGCCATCGCAACGTCGGTCTGGTCGTCGAAACGCGTCCCGACGAGTTGAATTCAGATACGCTGAAAGAGCTGCGCCGTTTGGGGGTTACGAAAATTCAGCTCGGGATCCAAAGCCTGGACGATCGGCTTTTAACGCTTAACCGCCGCGGCCATTCGGTTCAGGAAGCGCTGAACGCGGTCGCGCTCTGCCGCGCGGCCGGATTCAAAATCGTCCTGCACTGGATGCCGAATCTTCTCGGCGCGACGCCGGAATCGGACCGCGAGGATTTCGCGCGCCTTTGGTCCGCGGATCGGGGCGGACTCGGTTTTTGTCCCGACGAGATAAAGATTTATCCGACACAACTTGTCGAAAACGCGGATCTGTACCGGGAATGGGTCGAAGGACGTTACCGTCCCTACGATACGGAAACCTTAATCGAACTGATCGCCGCGATTAAACCGACGATTCCGCCTTACTGCCGCGTGAATCGCGTCATCCGCGACATCCCGTCTCATCATGTCGTAGCCGGAAATACCCGAACCAGCCTGCGGATGGATATTCAGAAGCGAGTCCGGGAAAACGGTCAGCGCTGCGGCTGTATCCGCTGCCGCGAGGTAAAAGGAGAAGCGGTCGCGCGGGAGCGCTTAACGCTTGTCGATACCGTTTATGAGGCTGTTCATGCGGAGGAGCATTTCCTGCAGTTCGTAACCGCCGACGACAAGCTCGCCGGATATTTACGGCTCTCGTTAGCGAAGCCAAATCGCCCCGACACCGGAATCGAAGAGCTTAGCGGCGCGTCGATTATCCGGGAGATTCATATTTACGGACAGAGCCTCGCCGTGGGGGAAGAAGCGGAAGGCGCAGCCCAGCATATCGGCTTAGGCAGATTCCTGATTGAAAGAGCGGTTGAAATTACACGCGAAAACGGCCTTGAGAAAATTGCCGTTATCGCCGCGGTCGGAACGCGCGGCTATTACCGGAAACGCGGATTCAATCAAGGACAATATTACATGATCCGGAACGTTTCATCGAAATAAGACGTATTAATTCTGCGTTACAATTACTTAACCTTTTTATCTGGACTTCAAAAGGAGAAAACAATGAACAGACGAACGATTCTAATCCTTCTTGCGCTGCCGCTGATTCTTAGCGTCTCGGCCGTATCAGCGCAAAACGGTAAAGTTGAATGCAGCAACGGAAAAGTCACGATCGGATTCAGCGCGCCGGCAAATCTGGACGCGTTCACCTGTCTGACAGCGCCGGACGGCGAACGCGCCGCCGATAATCAGCCGCTAACGACCGCGAAACTCGAATCTGCGGCAATCGTCTTTGACCAACTCCGCACCGCGAACAGCGTTTCGCCGGAGATGACGGTTTTCCCGGTCAACGGACTGAGCCAATTAAACCCGGAAATTTATCAAAAAGCCGTCGATCTGACAAGCCTATTAAATACGGTAAACACGGAAGGATTGGCGGCGATCAAAGGCGATATTCCGGTGCTGCCGCCGCATGAAAAACCGCAGTTGATGAGCGCCGACGCAAAAATCCTCCAGGCGCAGGGAATCGTCGGGCTGCGCTTCCTGACCGCGTTTGACGACGCCGCGGCCGGAGCCGCAAACAACAATCTTCTTTACGCGTTTCAGGGAATTTCGACCGACGGGAGAAATATTATCAGCGTCCTGTTCCCGATTCAACACAGCGCGATGACCGCGCCGGCGACCAGCCCGAAAGAGTATAACTGGAGCGCCTTGCCGGAAGACGGATGGACGCCGCGAATCACGGAATTGGACCGAATCATCGAATCAATTTACGTCCGTTGATCCGAAAAATTCACAGATTCGGATTAAATCAGGAATCGGGAATTTTTTTCCGATTCCTTTTCGCTTTATTTTTGCTTACCGCCGCGGCGATCGTCTTCATAGAGAAGGACGGCGGACAGGTCCTTATTCATACCGTCCCGCTCGAAATCACAGAATACCGTTTCGTCAACGCGCGGATCAGCCGCCCGCTCAACGCGCAGTCGCTCGACCAGAGAACGGCGGTCGCCGTTATCAGCGACCGCGCTGTTTCCCGCATGGACGCGGCTGATAACGCCGCATGGTTCGGGAATCTTGGGCTGGTCGCGCTTACGATGGATAGCTATACGCAAGGCGACCGGCGGGACTGGATCACGGCCGGAATCGGCGAAACGACGGTTCAGGAACTGATTCAGTCCGCGATCGATTTCCTGCGCGGGCAGCCGTTCGTTTTCGACGACGGCGTTATGATCCTGTTTGACGGATTTTCCGGCGGCGATTTGCTGGATTTCCAGCCTTCCGTCTCAGACGCCGCCGTCTTATGGCTGCCTGTGTCGGCTCCGTCAGAAAGCGAGCTTTCATCGCTGGCGGATCGATTCGGAAGCAGGCTGACCGTTCTTCCGCCGGGCGCTTCAAAGAGGGAAAAAACCGACTTTTTTCTGGAAGCCTTAAAGCGGACGAGGCACCCGCTGCCCGACAAGCCAATCCCGAATTCGGCCGCGCTCGGATCCGGTTTACGGACGTTCATTCACGCCGTTTCTTTTGCCGCCTTTTTAACGCTGTTTCCGATCCGCCGCGCAGAAAAGGAACTTTCCGCGAATTGCCGGTCCGCAACCCCGAGCCGAAGGGTCGCCGCGCTGATAATTCCGCTCGTATACTGCGCCGCGTACGCGTATCTGCCGAAATTGCTGAACCGGCCGCGCTTTCTTTCGGATACGCTGGTCCTGATTTTCGCGATCGCGGCCGTTGCGCTTCGCGGTTGGATTCGATTTTCCGGCCGCGGATCAGCGCCGTGCCCCGACCGCGGAGCGTTATCGTCCGCGCGTTTTATCCCGGCCGCAGCGTGGATCGCGGTTGTACCGGCAGCCCTTTTCGTTTTAACCGGGAACGCGTTCCGAACTGCCGGGATCGGGCTGGCGGCGATCGATTTCAGACAACTATATACGGTCCTGGTCTATTTGCCCGTTTTATTCCTTTTCGGGCGCGCGATTCAAGAATTCGCTGCAAACCAATACGGCAGCCCGCTTTATCTTTCGATCGCCGCCGCGTTAATTCTGATTCCGACGGCGGTCTGTCTCGTCTCATCGCGTTTGCCGCCGCTATCCGCCGCGAAAATCAGCATCGGCGCTTTAATCTGGATCCTCGCCGTAAAGCTCCCGACCGTTCGGGACGGCGGAGAAAAAGCGCTGTTTCTGCTGGCGTTGAACGCGGCGTCCGCGCTGAGTTCAGGTATAATGATCTCGAACTGAAGCCAAGCGTTTCAATAACATCGTTTTTTCGGGAGGAAGTATCCATGACAGAAAACCGCTCGCGGCCCATTATTTTCTTTATTTGCACAATGATCGTATACGCCGTCGGTTTCGGATTCCTGATCCTCCGCATCATCCGAAACGATCCGGCAGGACTTTACAGCGGTTCGTTCACGCTCCCGGCTTTTTTCCCATCTCAAACGCATCTCGAAGCGTTTTCGCTGGTTGCGCTGATCGCGCTTGCGATTTCGAACGGGTTCGTCCTGTCGAATCAGGTTCAGATCAACCGCCGCAAAAACGTCGTCATTAACAGCATGATTGTCGCCGGGATGATTTTCGCCTGGTACTTCCTGCTTATTCAATCAGGTAATTTAGTCGGCGCGCTCGTTATGGCCTGCGCGGACTTCCTTGTCAGCCTGATCGTAATCAGCATGCTCTACCTGGTCGAACACCGCGCCGGATACTACTTTATCCCGACGCTGCTTTGGTCGGCAGCGCGGATCATTCTGAGTATTTTTCTGGTCGTTCTGAATTAAAAATTTCGATCCAATAAGCGATTTCCCGATCGGATAAAGAGGATTCCAATTCTGTCCGCGGCGTTGAGATCGTTTTACTTTTCCGTTTGGGCGGATTCATGAAAACAGCGCGCATCTCGGCGGCGAATTTTTCGGCGCCGACGATTCTCGCGCCGAGATTTTTGACTTGGAATTGAACGTGGCGGTCGGATGACACGACTGTAATTTCATGCGGGCGTTTCGCTTTCAGAACGCGGTCAATCAACGCTTCGTCGGCTTTCGTACGCGCGCTGACAAAATGAACCTTGATCGTCCCGATCTTCTTTTCATGCGCGAAGCCGTTAGCGCCGCGGTCAAAAAAGACTTCGAGATTCCGTCCGGTCAAGCGAGCGTACTCGACCAGCTGCTCGAGCAGCGCCGCCTCGTCCTCTTCGCTGCGCAGCGAAATTCCTAATTTGGGGATCAGGTTATGTCCGTCGATCAGCCATTTCATACGCTTCTATTTTACCCGCGACAGTCGCGGCGGATCTTCATAACAGCGAAAGTACATATTCTGCCCGAATCCGTCAATTTGAACTCGCGCCGAATTCGGGTAGAATAAAATCATGAAATCCGCAGCGAAAATCCTCATCCTGATTATTATCAACATTATCGTCAGCGTCTTGGCGACGCTCGCGACGCTTTACTGGTGGGAAAACATCCGTCAACAGGAAATCCCCTTTTCGGTTAACGATCTATTATCGACCGGCGGAATCGCCGCGACCATAAGCCCGACTCAAAACGAAACCTTCCCGCCGGTCATCGACCCTGACCCGGACGACAGCGTCATCGCGCTGCCGACCGAAGCCGTTGAAGCGGTTGCGCTTGCCGACCTGTTATCCGCCCATACGCCGACGCCTGAAGCTTTTATTCCGGCGACGCGAGACCGCCTCGTATCTATCGTCCTCGTCGTAGGCATGGGCGATCTCAACAGCGAAACGATCCGGATTCAGTCGAACGCGGACGAAGTCGTCACGCTGGAAGGATGGACGATCGAAGACGCCGACAAGCATACGTTTACCTTCCCGAACATCCAACTGATCCAAAAAGGCGTTTTTATCGAATTGTACACGCGCGGCGGTCATACCACCCCGTTCGAGCTGTATTGGGATCAGCCGGAAGCCCGCTGGCAGAGCGGCGAGACGGTCGTATTACGCGATCAGACCGGACAGATTCAAGCGACCTACCGCATTCCGTAATCGAATTAAAGAATTAACTTCGGTATGATTGAGGGTTATAATTTGAAGCGGAATTTCTTTTACGAATAACGGAATCCGCCGTCGCGTTCGAAAATAACGGGAAAGGAGAAAACCGGAATGGCCGTTCAAGCGTTATACCGTCGCTGGCGTCCGCAGCATTGGGAAGATTTCGTCGGACAGGAGCATATTGTTCGCGTCATGCGCAACGCGATCAAATCAAACCGTCTCTCTCATGCCTACCTTTTTTCCGGCCCGCGCGGTACAGGAAAGACAACGATGGCGCGCATGATCGGACGCGCGGTCAACTGTACCAATCCCGACCCGGCGAAGCATCCCTGCGATGAGTGCGAAACCTGTCAGGCGGCGCTGAACGATCGTTTTCTTGATATTATCGAAATTGACGCCGCGTCGAATACCGGCGTTGACGACATCCGCGACCTGCGCGATAAGATTAATTTCGCGCCCGGTCAGGGAAAGATGAAAGTCTACATCATCGACGAAGTTCATATGCTCTCGACCGCGGCGTTTAACGCGCTGCTGAAAACGTTGGAAGAACCGCCGTCGCACTCGATGTTTATTCTGGCGACGACAGAGCTGCAAAAAATTCCCGCTACCGTCCTGTCGCGCTGTCAGCATCACGAATTCCGTCGTTTCCCAACCAAAGAGATCGCGGCGTATTTGGAAAAAATCTGCGATACGGAACGATATAAATTCGAGCCGGAAGCTTTAACGCTGATCGCGCGCCAATCGACCGGCGCGATGCGCGACGCGCTCTCGCTGCTGGACCAGCTCGCCTCGACCGGCGACGAAATTACCTTGTCAATGACGCAGGCGATTCTCGGCGTCGCAACCAGTCAGTCGGTCGTCGAGCTGATTGACGCTATCGCTGAAAAAGATACCGCCGCCGGGTTAGAAATCTTACATACCGCGATGGACAGCGGAACGGAACCGCGCCAAATCGCAAAGCAATGCGTCGAATATTTGCGCTGGATGCTGAATCTGCGCATGGGATCACGCGAAACGGCGGAACTTCCGCAGGAAGCGCGCGCGAAAATATCCGAACAATCCCAGAAATTCAGCGTCGAAAAACTCGTCGGCCTGATCCAAATCTTCAATCAGGCCGTCGTCGACAGCCGCACGGGCTGGAATCCGGGATTAGATCTGGAAATCGCACTGGCCCAAAGCTGCGAGAAAGAAAAAACGCCTGTCCAAACGACCGTTCAACAAATTCAGCCGCAAGCTGCGGCGCCCGCAATCCGCGTCGTCGATCGTCCGCCGCAGCCGAAAACAGAGAGCCTGCCGACGCCTGACGAGCTGGAAAGCGAGGGAATGGACGAAATCGCGGTTACAAGCAAGGTTTATATCCGCAAAGGACATCAGCCTGATCCGAGCGTCACGAAACAGGAAATCGTGCAGAACTGGGACGCGATCCGCGCAATTATCCGCGAACATGATAAAGTTTTGGACGCGCTGCTTTCACATGCGAAAGTTATGGATGTTAAGGATGGAATTTTGACGCTGTCTTACGCCCATGACACCGCCGTCAATAATATTACCAGCAACAGCAAACTGCTCCTTTGGACAAGCGCAGCGATCACCAAAGTTATTGAGAAGGACGTCGGCGTCCGCAGCACGACCGTCAAGCGCGGATCCGGAAAGAGCGAAAAGTCATCGCTTGTCAGCGCCGCGCTTGAACTCGGTGGTAAACTTGTCGACGATCGTAAGTAAACCGAACGTAAATAAATCGAAATCCGGATTGTTTCGATCATATTTTAACTTCTGAAGGAAAGAGAGAGAAATTCATGGCAAAAGGTTACGGACGAATGGGCGCCGCTCCGCGCGCCGGCGGCAGCATGAAAGCGCAGGTTCAGGCGCTCCAAAAACAGATGGAAGAACAGCAGGCGAAAATCGCCCAAATAGAAACGACCGCAACCGTCGGCGGCGGCGCGATCAAGATCACCATGACCGGCGATCAGGTCTGCAAATCGGTTGAAATCGATCCCGAATTCATTAAAGATACCGACGCGGAAATGCTCCAGGATATGCTCCTGAGCGGGATTAATATGGCGATCGAACAGAGTAAAAAGATCGCCGACGACAACATGGGCTTTTTAGGGAACACCTTATCTTCGCTCGGGCTCGGTTTCTAACCCATGGCGCTCATTCCTGAATCGGTTCAGGCGTTGATCGACGCTTTTTCGCGCTTGCCCGGTATCGGGCCGCGGACCGCGTCTCGGCTGACTTTTTTTCTCCTGAAAAACGAAAGCGACGCCGGGGAGGCCCTGGCCGAAGCGTTGACCAAGTTAAAGAGCGAAACCGCGTTTTGCCCCGAATGTTTTAATATCATGAGCGCGGGGAAAGAACGCTGCGATATCTGCGATTCAAACGGACGTGATAACGACGTAATCTGCGTCGTGGAATCGCCGATGGACGTTATCGTACTGGAACAGTCGGGCGGCTATTTCGGGAAGTATCATGTCCTGCACGGCGCGCTATCGCCGATCGAAGGAATCAACCCCGAAGATTTGCGCATGAAAGAACTTTTTGAACGGGTTGAAAAAGGCGGATTTACGGAGATAATCGTCGCGACGAACCCGTCGATGGAAGGCGACGCGACCGCGCTGTATATCCGCCGGAAATTGGACCGGCTTCCGATCCAGTTCAGCCGTTTGGCGCGCGGGCTGCCGGTCGGCGGGGAACTCGAATACGCCGATCCGAATACGCTGCTGCGCGCGCTTTCAGGCCGCCAAAAGTTCTAAAACGAAAGCGGCCTTCAAAAAAACCTGAAAGAAACTCAAAGAAAATGAGGCTGTTTCAGCGTTATTTATCAGCCTCATTTTAAAGAAACGCCGCCCTGCGCTTAGGCGGCGTCCTTTCTCAGAATACGTCAAACCGGGGATGACGCGCGATCGTTATTTTTCGCCTCTATTTATGCGGAACATAGATATAAACCGAAAACGGGCAGAACAGGCGCGAATACGTTTCTTCGACATTGTTATTGAAAACGCCATGAACTAGATAGTACGTCGAGAAATATTTTCCGTTCTCGCTTGACTGATCTTTCGGCGCTTCCATCCGAATCTTCCAACGAATCGACTGGCCGGGATAAACGATCCGCGCCGAATCGTAATCTTTATCGATGTCGTACGTATAGCGGTGTTCGATCTCCATCCGCCAACCGGTATACTGCTGAACGTCAATATCCGTCGTCCAAGGCTGCGTTCCCGTATTCGTAAACGTCACGTCGAAATCGAAGTCATCGCCGGGAGCGAACTGTTGATAGAAATACGGTTTATTAACGTTAACAGCGCAGTCGTACGCTTTCTTCTGAACCAGTACGTCCGGTTCAACGCCGTACGTCGGCACGGTTCCCGGCGTCGCGGTGACAACGATATAATACGGCGTCTGCGTCGGCATCGGGATCGAGGGGACGACGGTCGCGTTCCGAAGCCGGAGTCCGTTCCGCGTACGCTGGAAACGATCGCGAAGTTGAATCGGACTCATTGTCGCGGCCGCTTCCGGAACCGGCGTTTCTTGAACCGTCTGCATCGCCGAAGCGGTCTCCGGCAGGATCAACACAGCTAACAGCAGCAATAATCCAAAACGTAACGCCGTTCGTAGTTGAATTCGTTTTTTCATAGGTCTGACCCTTTCACATTGCGTAAATTAATCCACTATAATATCTTAATCCATAAAGCGGGGATCGAGCAAATCAACCCGCATTCATCTTAATAACGACATGAGCAAGCAAAAAGTTCCCGATTTAGAATTTCCGATGCGAAAATCCATCTCAGTGATTGCGCCCGCAGCGATGGCGCAATTCAAATGCGCCGCCGATCGATGCGAGTGGACCTGTTGCCAGGGCTGGCGCGTCCCGGTCAACCGGACGCACGCCGAAATATTCCTCAAACTGAACGGAAGCGGCGGAACGCACCCGGTCGGTGAGTTCCTGAAAAAGGTCCGCTCCTCCCGGCGCGGAAAATCCAAAACAAATTATTACTTCGATTTACCGGGAACGAAAGACCGCTTTTGCCTGTTTCTGAATGAGAAACGCCGCTGTAAGCTTCAGGAACGTTACGGGGAAGACGCGCTTTGCGATACCTGCCTGCTGTTTCCGCGGCGCTTGATCCAATTCGATCAATCGGTACAAATGACCGTATCTTTAGCCTGCCCGGAAACGATCCGGCGTTTGATCATGACTGAAGAGCGATTACGGCTGACAACGCTTAGCTGCGCGCCGGATCCCGAAGCGGACTGGCTCGACAGCGAGCAGATACCGAACGACGCGCTGCGCGAGCTGATACGAAAGCGCGCGGCTTTGTTAGAAAATTGGACGCAATTGATATATGACGATTCACGAAGTTTCGCTTCCCGCCTCCGATCCCTATGCAAAGAGATTGCAGGCAGCGACCCTAAGCGCAAAGAAGTCCCAATCGCCGGCCCCAACGCGGAAACGATCGGAAAGACGATCCTTTCGATTCAGGAAAGCTTCTATCCGAAAGCAAGCGGATTTCCATTAGACGTTTCAAACGCCATAGCGGGACTCTTAGGCGGCGAACCGGCGCTCAACAAGCTGATCGGATCAGCGTTCTCGCAGGCTGACCGCGAATTCCTGATCCCTTTTTTGGGTGCCCATACGCGTTGGCTCGAAAATTACGTCGCGCTGACGCTTTATTCGGATGCGCTGACCGAATTCGAGGCTTATATGCGCCCTGACATGTCCTTGGCCGCAGCAGTGCGCTTTACGCTGACGCGCCTCGCGCTGACGCTGAACCTGCTTATGCTGCGGCTCGCCGCGGCGGCGAAAAAAGAAAACGGAATCCGCGCCGAAACGTTCATGCGCGCCGTCTACGATATCGACCGAAATTTCTATCAATCGCCGGGCATTGTCGAAGGCGTAATCCGTCGTCTGATACAAAATACGGGCCATGATCCAATCACATGGATCAGCGGGTTTTTATCCGGCGCGAATGAAAAATAGCCGAGAACGGGTTATTCAACGGCAAATCGCCAGCGCTTTAATAATTCGATAAATCTTCCCGCTTTTACGCCGATTCCGCCAGGAAAGCCGCAAGCGCCTCGTTCACAGACGGAACGAGCTTCGCGCCTGCCCGTTCAAGCAGCTTTGATTTTGCGTCCGTCGTTCTTACGCCGAACGGAAAAAAAGAGACGTCGTATCCGACCGAGCGCAGCCGCGCGACGGCAGCATCCGCGGCGACAATCCCGGCAGCGGAATCCTCAACGACCGCTACAGCCAACGGAACCGTTTTCGGGATGATCCGTTCCGCTAAAGTCGGATCCTGGCCGGTATAGAGCGCCTCGGCCGCTTCAAGCGCCGTAAACGTCTCGCCGCCGGCCGACCGGAAAAGCGCCGCTAACGCGTGGAACGCGCTCGGCTTCAGGTACGCGTCCCGCCGTCGGCCAAGCCAGTCTTCAAACGTGTTAAGCGTGCCGACCCCCAGGATGGGGATAAACCCGTCCCACCCCAAAGCGTCAAACGCGCACTGCGCCTCCGGGATATCCGAAAACGCCCGCGTCAGGCGCGCCGGAACCGAATCGCTGACCCGATCCGGACGCGCCGTCATCCCGACGGCAGTCAGCGATTTGCCGTGTTCCGAACGCAGGCAATCGCGATTTTCAACCGTAATCAACGGGCGATCGAGTTCAATCAAACAGGAAGGGACGTTCTCTAAACATGGCGTACCGAACGATTTCCGGTATAAATCGCTTCCCAGGACAAACGTCTCCAAAACGCGCAGCGGAATCGATCGGCGCATATCCAAGGCGTCAGATAAAATCGCCGCGCAAAGATTTTCATAGCGGCGGATCTGCGGCAGCAGCCGCTCCGGGTATTCGCCGCGCCGCAGGGCGTTAAGTACCGCTTCGGTCGGATAATCGTCTCGGCTCCATGCCGCGGCGATCACGCCGACCATCCCGTCAAAATAGTCCGCGAAACCGGACGCCGTACCGGCTTTCGTAACCAGCGGCTTAAGATTCGAGAGATCTGCGGGAAGCGAGACATCCGGATCAAGCGATAACAGGTAATCGAAAATCATCGCCAATATAAACGGCGTCATATACCATTCCGCCAAAATTTCAACATCTTCGAAACGCTCGGCGAACCAGTCGCTTTCAAGACGCAGCCGCGTTAAACCGAGGCGGTCCAAAAAGAAATTAACCGCTTGACGGAAAGAAGCCCGATAACCGGCGGGACGAACCAAAACGCCGTCGATATCCAACAGGAGTACTTTCTTGCGCTCCCAGCTCATTCGAACCATCCGTCCATGAAAAGATCCGGATTGGTTCTAAGCTGAAGCTGAGCAAGAAAAACGGATTTCAGCCGCGCGTCGTCGCGAAAAACTCCCGACGATTCGATTGTAATCATTTTTGATTGTTCCTTTCGTACGCCGCGCATCGCCGCGCAAAGATGACGCCCTTCCAAGCGTACGATCGCGCCCTTCGGACTGACGACGGAATCCAACGCTTCTAAAATCTGAAACGTCAGCCGTTCCTGGAGCTGCAGCCTGCGAGAATACATTTCAACGATCCGCGGTATTTTTGATAAACCGATCACCCTGCCGTCGGGAATATACGCGACGGACACGCGCCCGAAAAACGGCAGCAGATGATGTTCGCATAAACTGTAAAAAGAAACGTCGTCAACGATAACCATGCCGTCGCCGGACGATTCAAAAATTGCGCCGTTGACAATTTCTGCCAAATCTTTCGTATACCCTTCGCAAAGTTCGCGCATCATGCGCTCGACGCGCGCCGGCGTCGCGCAAAGCCCCTCGCGGTCTGGGTCTTCCCCAATCTGTTTCAAGATCGCTTCAACGGATCGCGCGATCGTCGGCACCGAATCATCCGCCATCAGCGGTCCCGCGTCATCAGGAATTCAATCAGCTCGATCAGCGCCGCCCGGTCGGCGTCAATCCCGGCCGCAGAACCGTCCGCGCCGAAAAGTTCCGACAGGATCGTTCGCGCAGCTCCGGATTCTTCACGAACCCGCGCCCGGGTCGCCTCGCGCGCGCCGAGCGCTTCGAGCCGATCGCGGATTTCGCCGACCTTTTCTTCAGATCCGTCGTAAGCTTGCCAGAAATCGCTGAATTCCGCCGATTTTCCGAGCGCGAAAATAATCGGGAAAGTCGTTTTCTTTCCGGTGATATCTGTTGAGACCGACTTTCCGAATCGATCCGTTTCGCCCCAAATTCCGAGATAGTCGTCCTGAAGCTGAAAAGCGATTCCGGCTTTTTTTCCCGCGTCCCGAATCCGTTGGATCGAAACGGCGTCAGCTCCGGCCGCTGCCGCGCCCAGCTGCATCGCGCCGCGCAGCAGTGCGACAGTTTTGCCGCTGATCATGCCTAAATAATCGTCCGTCGTCAAATCAAGCCGGTTTTCAAACGACATATCGAGATGCTGGCCGAAAGTCACTTTCTTATACATCTCGTCGAATAAGTCGATAAAAACAGGTAAATTTTCGACCCGGGCGGCGGCATGAACAGAACGAAAACAAAGCCCGATCAAGTAATCGCCGCCATTGATCGCCAACGCCTGACCGCAGCGTTTCCAAACCGTCGGGCGGCCGTGACGCAAATCGGAACAGTCCTCGATATCGTCATGAATCAGGGTAAAGTTATGCAGCAGTTCCAAAGCGGCCGCCGCGGGCAGAACGCGGTCAATATCGCCCCCGAAGGCTCCGCAGGTCAGACACGCCAGCGTCGGACGAATCCGCTTTCCGCTATTCGGGATAATCTTTCCGTCGCGCTCAAACCCCAGCGCGTCAAAGATCATCGCACCTAAACCTTTATCCGCGCGCAGCCCCCAGTCCGCATTTAACAGCGAAAAAATCGCCTGATTAATTTTCGACAAATAAATTTCGCTCATGAAATCCCGCCTTAGAACCTCGACAATCAACCTGAAATGCTGATCTTTTCAATTCCGGACGAAACGAAACAGGCGCTGCGGTACTGAACCGCCAGCCGGTCGATCAGCGCGCAAACCGCGTCCGGGCTCTCCAACGCCGGCGCTAAAAACGGAAGCGCGACGCCTGAAAGCCGGGCGCCAAGCAGCTCCGCCTTGCGTATTTCAACGCCGTCTCGGATACCGCCCGACGCGATCAGCGGCAGCGTCGGGAACGCCTCGTGAATCGCCGCGACGCAATCAGCCGTCGGCAAACCGAAACTGCCGAACGGCGCATAAACGCTGTCGGTCGGATCGTCCCCTCGCACAAACATCTCAACTTTCGCCCAAGAGGTTCCGCCCGCGCCGGCAACGTCAACCCAATCAAAACCGACTTCAATCAGTTTTCGGACCGTTTCGACCGAGAAGCCGAAGCCGACTTCCTTCGCGATCAACGGAACCGGAATTCGTTCGCGGATTTTCGCCAATTTTACGAATATGTTCCGGAAATCCCGATCGCCACCCGGCTGGATCAACTCCTGTAACGGATTGAAATGGAAAATTAATCCGTCTGCGCTGATCGAGTCGACCAGCGCCAAAATATCCTCGATGTTCATACCGGCGTTCAGCTGAACCGCGCCGATATTCGCTAAAATCGGAACAGTCGGAGCGGAACGGCGGATTTCGGATAACGGGTCAAAATCGTTCGTTTCAGAGTAAACGCGCAGCGATCCCAAAGCCAAACCGACGCGCCGCGCCTCAGCGGCGATACAGAGATGGCGATTGATGAGCGCGCCGCGCGCCGTTCCGCCCGTCATCGAAGAAATCAGCAGCGGAAACGAAATCTCCCGGCCTAAAAAAGTTCGCGGCGAGAGAAACGTCGAAAAATCGGCCTCCGGCGCGGCGTTCGGGATCAGCCGATAACGCTCAAACCCGTTCGATAGATCCGACTGAACGTCCGATTCCAGGCAAATATGCAGGTGACGGTCTTTTCGCTGTTTGATATCCGAAGAAAATACGGCTCCGTTTGTCATTGTGACTGAATTTTACTATAAAATCGCCGCCTCGCCTTCTCGCGGACGATAAAACTTCTCTCTCGGAATTTCGTAAATGGAAAACGTCAGCGATTTTTTTCGATTGATGATAAAATGATCCGAACGGAAAATCCTAAATGACGCTTCGAATTCGATCAATCCTCCAAAACCTTTCCAACAGCAACTATTTCCGGATCGCTTTAACCGTTTTCACAGCGATCATCCTGGTAATCCCGTTCTTCGTCTACGATTACGATACGATCCGCGGTTTCGTCGGAAATAACCAAATTTCCGGCGCATTGGTCGCGATATTCCTGTACGTCGTGATCGGCTTATTTTTGGTCCCGACCGACGGACTAACCTTATTCATCTTAGCGACGATGGGCTTCGGCCCGGCTTTTTTCCTGGATATTCTCGGGAATTCGCTTGTTTCCTATATTGAATATTTTATCGGAACCGGGATCCAGGATATAACCCAATTCGAGAAAAGAAATAAAAAGCTGCCCGGGTTTCTCGAAACCTATCCGATCGCGGATCCGAAATACCAAATTCTCGGGCGAATGCTCCCCGCGTTCGGATCAAAAGCGATTAATATCCTTTGCGGGTTCCGGCGGACTTCGCTGCGCGTGTTTACCTGGACGACGTTATTCTCGACCGCGTTTGGCGCTTTCCTCGTCACCGTCGGCTACTACTGGGGCGCAAAGCTGTTAATTCATCTTGATCTTTTCGGCTTAGCGTCTAATTTCACCTTTTTACAAACATTCGTCGCGCAGTATCATTACGGATTATAGTTCAGCAAACCGACCCGAAAGCGGCGGAAGTTTCGGTATAATTTAATCCAGAGAGAAAAACGCTGCGTATAAAGATGGAGGCGCCGACCCAATGGAATTCAAATTACCGGAATATCGCCGACCCGATTTTTCCAGACAAAAATTTATCGACGCTCCGAACGTCGAGCACCGAGCCGTCCAAAAAGACGGCGTCGCGCCGGAGAATTATCACGCCACCTCAATCTTTCCCGAATATTATAAAATCGGCGGCGAATGGATACTGGCCGGCGAAACGCGGATGGACTGCGTCGTCGTAATCCGCGGCGCGAAGGAACTGGAAGTCGTTGAGTTTCGAAACTTGAAAGCCGGCGATGAAGTTATATTAGGCCGGACGGAAAATTGCGAAGACGGAATTTTCCTTCATTCAACCGGTTTCGACGAAACCGATTCCGCCAACAAGGATGTCTTCGCTTTCCGAAGCGGGCGTTCGCGCGAAACGGCATTCTCAAAAGATTACGACTCTTTGTATCATATGCTGCTGCACGAACGCGCGCATGGGAACATCCTATGGGTTATGGGGCCAGCCTTCGCTTTTGACGCTGACGCGCGCGCCGCCATGGCTGAACTGATCGAGATGGGCTTCGTTAACGGCATTCTTGCCGGGAACGCGTTAGCTACGCATGATCTCGAAGCCGCTTACGTCGGCACTGCGTTGGGGCAGGACATCTATACGCAAGTATCGCGGCCCAACGGTCATTATAATCATCTGGATACGATCAACGCCGTAAAACGCAGCGGCTCCATCCCGCGGTTCATTGAGGATAACGCCATCGGCAGCGGCATCATCTACACAATGGTCAAGAAAGGGATTCCTTTCGTCCTGACCGGATCAATTCGCGACGACGGACCGCTCCCGGAAGTTTATCGCGATAACTATCAGGGGCAGGACGCCATGCGCGCGCTCGTTCGAAAAGCGACGACCGTGATCTGCCTGGCGACGCAGCTCCACACCATTGCCACCGGGAATATGACGCCCTGCTTCCGCATGGTTGACGGGAAAATCCGCCCGCTATACATTTATTCCGTCGACATTTCCGAATTCGCGCTGAATAAATTGTCCGATCGCGGTTCATTAACCGCGACGTCGATCGTCACAAACGTTCAGGATTTCATCGTCATGGTCCGAAACGGCGTCAAACGCTTAGAGGCGCAACCGACGCAAAACGTTTGAACCGACTGTTTTTTCGGCGTAAGCGAATTGAGAAAGAAAACTTTTTCTCCGAGTTTGGTCTTTCATACGGAGAACGTGCGAGCATTCGGCTCGCGCTTTTTTTAACCGCGATACCCCAACGCGCCGCGCATCCCGCCTTTTCAGCAGAATAACCGCAATTTCTGACCGATCGTCGGGAAAAGATTGAAATTGAATTCACATGTTCTTAAACTGCTATTATCACTGCAATAAGAAAGGAGAGTCAATGAAAATCGAAATTGATTTAGACGCCAAGTACAGCGAACCGTCAATCCTCATCCGGGCAAAAGAACTAACGCCGGAATTAAACGACGTTATCAAAGCGTTCAACGCGTCGCCGACCCACAGTATGCTCCTCGGGTATCAGAACGATCAAGCTCATCTTATCCAAATGGCGGAACTCATCCGGATCTACACAGATCGGAAAAAAGTTTTCGCCGAAACGGATCATGCGACATATTTGCTGCGCCATCGTCTATACGAAATTGAAGAGCGCGTTTCGCAACCGTATCTAATTCGGATTTCGAATTCAGAAATTATTAATTTCAACAAGGTCAAAAGGCTCGATTTCAGCCTCAGCGGTACGATCTGTATCGTCTTTCAAAACGACGCCCGGTCGTTCGTATCGCGTCGTTACATGCAAGCTATCAAACAATATCTAAATCTTTGAAAGGAAGGTTATTATCATGAAAGAAAAAATTATCGAACGGTCGCTCCTCGGAATCCTCATTACGCACGCGACCAATTTTATTATCAGCCTGGCAATTAGTATTTTCGTCGTAAAAGACGGCATTTTTCACTTCGCGCGACCAATCTTAATTGAACAGTTGGGCGGAGAAATCCCGGCGGCGATCCTTCAGGCCGTCCTGCTGACGGTCTTAGGGGCAATCTTCGGAGGCGCCGGATTGATCTATGAACACGATGATTGGGGATTGACAAAACAAACGGTTGTCCATTTCGCGATTCTCGTCGGCTCCTTTCTCATTTTCGGCGGGATACTCCGTTGGTATCCGTTCAACTTCGTCAACATCGTAGGAAACGTTATTATTTTCGCGGTTTTCTACTTTTTGATCTGGGTGGCGCTGTACACAAAGATCCGGAACGATATCGAACGCGTAAATCGGAAGATCGGCGAATAAAACGCCGCCCGACCGCCGTCCTTACAATAAGAAAGCTCCGAAATCGGAGCTTTCTTATTGTATGCAGATATTCGCTTAGATGTCTTTGTCGACCGTCAGTTTGCGCGCGGCCGGATGAGGCGCGGCAATTTTCGCTTTCGCGGCGGCGAGACGCGCGATCGGCACGCGGAACGGCGAGCAGCTAACGTAGTCGTTGCCGATCAGATGGCACCATTCGATTGAACTCGGATCGCCGCCATGTTCGCCGCAGATACCGACTTTCAATTCCGGGCGGGCGGCGCGGCCGTCCTCGATCGCCAGACGCATCAGTTTACCGACGCCGTCGCGATCCAGTTCCTGGAACGGATTAGCCGGCAGGATGCCTTTCTCGACATACGGGATCAGGAAGGAATGCTCGGCGTCGTCGCGGCTGTAACCGAACGTCATTTGAGTCAAGTCGTTCGTACCGAACGAGAAGAACTGGGCGACGCCCGCGATTTCCCCGGCCGTCATCGCGGCGCGAGGAATCTCGATCATCGTACCGAAGAGATATTCGACCTCAACGCCCTGCTCAGCCATAACTTCTTTCGCGATCGATTCCAGTTTCGGCTGAATGGTCTTTAACTCGTTGACATGGCCTGTCAGCGGGATCATAATTTCGGGTTTCGGTTCGAAACCGCGCTTCTTAACGTCGCAGGCCGCCTCAAAAATCGCGCGGACTTGCATCTCGACAACCTGCGGCATCATAATCGAAAGACGAACGCCGCGCAAACCCATCATCGGGTTCGATTCATGCAGTTTCTCGACTTCCGCTTTCAGATCGACTAATTTCTGGATTTCTTTTACCAGCGGTTTTCCCGAAACGTAATCCGCCAAGTTCGCCAGACGCAGCTTAATGATTTCTTCCTCGAGCGCATCCGCGGACGGCAGGAATTCATGCAGCGGAGGATCAATTAAGCGAATAATAACCGGATATCCGCTCATCGCTTCCAAAATGCCCGCGAAATCGCTGCGCTGGAACGGTAAAAGCTGGTCTAATTCCTCGCCTCTGGCTTCGCCTGATTTCGCGAGGATCATGCGCTGAACGATCGGAAGACGTTCCGGATCGAAGAACATATGCTCCGTTCGGCAGAGACCGATACCTTTCGCGCCGAACGTTCGCGCGCGCAACGCGTCGTTCGGATAATCCGCGTTCGCCCAGACTTCGAGATCGGCGATTTCGTCCGCCCAAATTAATAACTGGTTCAAATCTTTCATCTCGGTAATATCCGGAACGACGACCGGAATCTGGTGATCGTAGATTTTACCGGTTGAACCGTCGACCGAAATCCAATCGCCTTCTTTGAAGACCCGGTCGCCGACCGTCATCGTGCGCTTATCCATGTCAATTCGAACGCTGGCGGCGCCGACGACGCAGGGAACGCCGAATTGGCGGGCGACAACGGCTGCATGCGACGTTGCGCCGCCTTCAGATGTCAAAATACCCTTCGCAGACAACATGCCGTGGACATCGTCCGGTTT
>JASBYO010000007.1 GCA_029983925.1 Flexilinea sp. | reverse complement strand
ACCATACGCGCCGTCTTTTCGAGAGTATCAAGATCGGCGGAACGGTCGGGCTGAAATACAGCGAAGAAGAAATAATCGCGGCGACGAAGGAAACGGTCCGCCGCAACGGGCTTGGGGACGCCTATATTCGGCCGTTGGCTTACTTTCAAGGCCGGAATCTCGGCATGAGCATAACCGACGGAGATATGTTAATCGGGATCGCCGCCTGGCATTGGCCGTCCCTGTATACGGAAGAAGCGATCCGCCGCGGTCTTTCGGTCTGCGTCTCGTCGTTTACGCGCATGTCGCAGAACGCTTTCCTTTTGAAAGCGAAGGCGTGCGGAAATTATGTTAACTCGCTTTACGCTCATCATGAAGCGATTCAGAACGGATACGACGAGACAGTTCTGCTGGATGCGGCGGGGAACGTCGCCGAATGTTCCGGGGAAAATATTTTCATGGTCAAGCGCGGAAAGCTTTATACGCCGCCGTTGGCGACCGTTTTAGACGGGATTACGCGCGACAGCCTGATCGCGATTGCGCGCGACCGCGGTTACGATGTGATCGAGGCGCCGATCGCGCGCGATATGCTGTACACGGCGGACGAGGTCTTCCTGACCGGGTCGGCGGCGGAAGTCAACGCGATCGCGTCGCTCGACCGCCGACCGATCGGCTGCGGGGAAATGGGTCCGATCACGGCGGAGCTGCGCGATGAATTTCTGAAAACCGTGCGCGGAATTGGGAAACGTTCGTCCGAATGGTGCGATTACGTTGAGGAATGAACCGGTTTCGAGCGAATAAAAAGCGGACGATTACAATAAAACGTCCGCTTCGTTCTTCTTCGTTATCCGTCCGCAAGAATTATTTGGCGTAGCCCGCTTGCGGAACCGGATCCGTCGTCAGGATCATCCCGGCGGCCATATTTTCATACAGCGTCATCATCAGGTTCTTTTTCCCTTCGAAGAACGTCCCGCCCTGATTCCCTGTGATTATATCGAACGGCGGATAGATCACGTTCGGCGCATGTCCGGCGGCAATTTCGCCAAGCGCCACTGTCAGCGTTTTATCTAAATTGATTTGGATTCCGCCGATCCAATTCCCGTCCCAGTTTTCCGGTTTTTCGCCGATCGTCAGAACGCTGTATCCGAGGCCGCTGGCGGCGTCCAACAGCTCCGGCGACATCGCCGCTTCGGAGACGAAGACCGTTTGAATAGGTCCGGAAGATAATTCGTTCAGCCTGGCGATCCAATCGGCGGAGGAAGACGCGCGAGGGAGCGACAAGGTCAGCGGGTAAACGGTATAAGGCGCGGCGATCGCTTTACATGGGCCGCAGAAATAGCGCATTCCGTTCCGGAAAATTTCAGCGCTGGAATCTCCTAAAAGCGGATCGTCGGCGGGGAGGAGCGCTCCGCCGCGCCAGTCGCGCGCTGCCAGCGCGACCGCGTAGCCGGCCAGGAACGTTTCGAAGCGCGGATCGTAACGGATTGAATAGATATTCGCGGCGCTGACCGACGGCTTCCCTAACAGGACGAAACTGGTTTCCGGGTTCGCGGCGGCTAAATCGGCTAAATTAAGCGGTTCGATCGCGAAAAATACGATTTCGGCGTCGCTCGGAAGCGCGGTGCCGGAGAGTTCGCCGCTTTCATGCAGGTGAAGCGGGAAATCCGGCCCGTTAAAAATATCGCGGAGGCGCCCTAAGAGCGTCTCGCCGACCTGACTCGTGACGAACGTCATCTCGCTTTTGAGCGGAACTTCGGTCGGCGTCGGCTCCGGCGGAAGCGCGGCGGCCGTAGCTTCCGCGGCGAGGTATTCGGCGGTAACGGTTTGAAGGGCTAATTCGGCCGGATCCGGCGGCTGAGGCGTGTTACAGGATGAAAATATAAACAACCCGAACAGCAGCCATCCGACGATTCCGGGGCGAGCCGTTCTGCGGTTGAGATGTCCTGCGCGTCTGTTTTCCATGCAAAATCGTTCCTTACAAATCAAATTCTTGAAGCTAAGTTAACACGTTCACGCCGCCGTTGTCGCTTGACGGCCGCCCGTATTTATCTTGTATTATAATTTAGCGGTGGAAAAAGTTAACCGTTCCGAAATGATGGGAATACAAACGACCGTCCGCGGGATGTGTCTTTCGGGTTTTTTATTGCGGAGGAGATGGGTTTGAACGAGACTGAATTCGATTCGAAGGCGCGGGAGCGTTACCGCCGCAGGGGCGTTTTCGGGAATCCGGACACACCGAGAAAAGTCTATTTAAACGAATTGTCGCATCGGTTGACGCCGTCCGTCGGGGATTTCGCTTTGATCTTGATTTGCGGTCTGATGACGGGCTGCGCCGTTTGGTTTGACCTGCCGGCGCTGCTGATTCCGATATTCGCCGTATTTCCGTTTTTAGGGACTTTTTTCGGCTCTTTGCTGGGGCTTACGACCGGATCGTTCCGCTTCGCCGGACGGTCGTTCGCGAATTTCCTGGTTCTGATGATCCTGTTTTTCTCCGGATCCCTGCTCGTCGGTTTCGTATCGCGCGGAATCGTTCCGACGCTGTCTCTGACTTTCTATCGAGCCGAAACGCCCTCGGCTTTGCTGATGTTGGCGTGCGGGTTCTGTATATTTTTTGCGATTACCCGTTTTGTCGTGCGGATGGATCGCGTTCCGGAGGCGCTGACGACGGCGGCGCTTACCTCCGTCTGGCTTCCGCTCGGAATTTCCGGCTTTTTGATCGGGGCCGGTTCGGACGGCGGCGCTGTGGCGCTGCGAACGGCGCTGTTGGGGCTGGCCGTTAATCTGTTCGTTTCGTTGATCGCTTTGTATGTCCTGCGGCTGTTTACGGCCAAGGCGGCGGCGTTCGCCGTTTCGGCCGCTCTGTTTGTTTTGACGCTGGGCTGGACGTTTTCATGGCGGTCCGTAATTATCGCCGACGCGGGCGAAACGCTGGCCCGAATTCGGTCCCGCTTCGAAACCCCGCCGAGTGTTGCGACGTTGACGGCGCCGGATTTCGGCGAAACCGGCCGGAATCAGCTGTCTGCGAATGTCGGGCCCGCGATGCCGCCCGGCGCCGCTTCGGATTTAGCGGCCGAAGCGACGGCGACCGAGGTCCGTCCGACCCTGGCGCCGCCGGAAGCGACGGTTGACGACGCCGCTTCCGTCTTGACCGTCGTCAGCGTCAAAGAAAAATTTGGGATTAATATGGCCGGCGGCGGTTCGACGCCTGAAGCTCCGCCGAGCCTTCCGGGATCGCTCCCGAGCGATATCCCGCCGACGCTGACGGCGACCGTTCGCCCGAGCGATACCGCGACGTCCGTTCCGACGGCGACGGCAACGCAGGCTCCGACGGCAACCGCAACGGCGACGGGAACGGATACGCCTGTTCCGACGAAAGCCTTCGTCCCGACGATTACGACAACGATGACGCGGACGCTCCGTCCGACGAGTACGGCGACGGTAACGTTTACCGCTGCGCCGCCGGTGAATTACGCGATTGTCAACGTGGAAAACGACGTCGGCGTCCTCGTCCGGCTCAGCCCGGAGTTTAACGCTGTCGTCATGAAATCGGTCATGAACGGTTCGCTGTTAGAGATCCTAGACGAAGAACGGACGCTTCCGTACCAGAATTACACGTGGGTCAAAGTTCGGACGAGCGACGGATACGTCGGTTGGGTTGGAAAAGAGGGCCTGATTTTTGACGAGGGTTTGGCGCCGCTGAACGAACCGTCCGGAACGCCGACGGTTTTGCCGACTGTGGTTTCGATGAATGTTCCGCCCGCGATTCCGACCGTCAATATTATGACGTTTACGCCGAGCGGCCCCGAACCGCCGGGCGCTGACGAAGTCGCGGTCGTTCGGGCCGATAACGACGTCGGACTGTTGGTTCATGTCAGCCCGGGACAGTCCGCCCAGGTGATGAAATCGGTATTGAACGGTTCGCGGTTAGCGCTCGTCGGCGAAGAGCGGCGGACCGGCCCGGACGAAACGCTTTGGGTCCGGGTCCGAACCGATGACGGGTATGTCGGCTGGGCGCGGCGATCGTTTCTTCTCCTTCCCGGCGAGACGGCTTCCGCGAATCCGACGGAAGAGCCAGCTCCCGCGACCGTTCCCTCCCTGATCCCAACGCAGCCGGCGCCTGAAAATTTCGCCGTCGTCCAAGCCGAAAACGGGGTCGGGGAGGTTCTTCGTTTAAAACCCGATTGGAATTCGGTCGTTATGAAGGCTATTTTCAATGGCGCTCAGTTGGTATTGACTGGGGATGAGCGGACGACTTCCGATAAGACCAATTGGGTCGAAGTCCGAACCGAATCGGGGCATGTCGGATGGGTCAATCGAAAATCGTTATTCATCTCGGATTCCCCTCAGGCGATTCTTCCGACGGCGACGACGATTCCGCTCGAGAAATTCGCGGTCGTAAACGCTAACGACGCGTTCGGAACCGCCGTCTTCGAGAGTCCTAGCTGGAACGCGACGATTATGATGTCTGTGAGGAACGGACTGCCGCTCGAGCTGACCGGCGAGGAACGGATTTCCGCGTTCGACCGGTCCGCATGGGTTCAGGTCCGAACGGATTCGGGGCATATCGGTTGGGTCAATAAGGCGACGCTTCGAATTACGAGTTCGCCGGTCGCTTCCGTTCCGACGCCGACGTTTGAGCCGTCCGACGATTACGCTGTCGTGCGCGGAAACGACGATTATGGCGTCGCGATTCTCGAAAGCCCGAATTGGAATGCGACAATCATGAAGTCGATCCGCAACGGCGAACGTTTAGAACTGACCGGCGAGGAGCGGATTTCCGGTTTCGACCGCTCGATCTGGGTCCAGGTCCGTCTTGACAGCGGCCATGTCGGTTGGGTGCGGAAGGCTTTGCTGCTGATGCCGAGCGTATCGGAAGAAGAGATTCTGGCGATGACGCGGACGGTTGAGCGCGAACTGGCGAGCCGAACCGATTATTACGCCGTTGTTCGTGCTGAAGACGATATCGGCGCCGTTATCCGTCAAAGTCCGGAATGGAATTCGTCGATCATGATGTCGGTTTTGAACGGTTCAAAATTGGACCTGACCGGCAGGGAACAGAAAGGCGGTCCTGGAAAAACTTCCTGGGTCCAGGTTCGAACCGACGACGGCTATGTCGGCTGGGTTGAACGCGCCCGTCTTTTCTTCCCGAATGAACCGACGGCGACGCCCGTTCCGACGTATCATCCGGTCGTCAAAGTTACGACCGGCCCGATGATCCATTATGCCGTGGTCTTCGCCCAGAATGAAGCCGGCGTCGCGGTTCATCTCAATCCTGAATTTGATTCCGAAGTCCATCGCGCCGTGCTGAACGGTTCGCTGATCGAACTGATGGAGGAGGATGATGCTGATACGAAAGCGGATCTGACGGCCTGGGTTAAGGTCCGAACCAATGACGGGTACGTCGGTTGGGTCGGCCGGGACAACCTGATCTATCCCGAAAAATAAGCGCTCGGGGACCTATTTAAAAATTCGGAAGATCGACCCTTGACCATGAACAACTGTTCTGATATATTTGGTTCAGGAAAAGGAATCAACGCTGAGTGTGCGAACGGATCAACGGGAGGACAAAATGGCAAGACCAAGTAAATTAATGAGCGACCGACATCGCAGCATCATGGAGTTTCTCGAGGAATATCAGAACGAGAATCAGTATTCGCCGTCAATTCGCGAAATCGGCAATCATATTAACGTTAACTCGACCTCGTTGGTTGATTATTACCTGCGCCAACTGATTAATATGGGTTATTTAGAACGCGACAGCCGGATTTCACGGTCTATCCGTATCGTCAAGCCTTATCGGGAAGAAGGCAGTCCGCGGCCCGCTTTTTCATACGCGAAACAGGAAGTCCTGAAATTCCCGATTTTGGGAAGAATCGTCGCCAGCGCGCCGATTCCGGTACCCGGCTCGGATTTAGCCTATTTCGACGAAGAATCGTATATCGAAGTGCCGCGGCGGATGATCCCGGCGAAAGAAAAAGAAAGCGAACTTTTTGTGCTCGAGGTTTCCGGCGATTCGATGGTTGACGCGATGATCAACGACGGCGATAAGGTTATTTTCCGTCATACGAATAAGGCCAACAACGGCGACATGGTCGCGGTATGGCTGACGCGCAACGACGAGACGACGCTCAAGTATTATTATCGGGAAGCCGGGCGGATCCGTCTTCAGCCGGCGAATCCGACGATGGGGCCGATTTATATTGACGATCCGGAACAGGTTCAAATCATGGGTAAAGTCGTCATGGTCATTCGCAGCGTCTGACCGGCATGAGCCAAGCGCTTCTCAAACGACGCCTTTTCATCGTCTCGTCATTGTACCCGCCTCATTTAGGCGGCGTCGAACGTTATACGGCTTCCTTAGCGCGGATATTAAGCGCGCGCTGCCGGGTCGATGTTTTCTGCCTGAATACCGAGAACGAGGCGGACGCCGTCGAAACTGACGGCGTAACCGTTCATTATTTACCCTGTCTGCCGTTATTTTCGGGGCGTTTGCCGCTGCCGAAAATCGCCGCGCTGCGCCGGTTTTCTAAGCTTTGCGCGGCGATTGCCCCTGACGCCGCGCTGATTCAGACGCGTCTTTATCCGTTTAACGCGTTCGCCGTCCGCGAACTGGCGAAACGCGGGATCCCGACCCTGACGGTTGAGCATGGAACCGGGTATATTGATCTTGGGGGACGTTTTTTCAACGCGGCCTGGCGCGGCTACGAACAGTTCCTGAGCGGTTTTTTCCGCCGCGCGCGGTCCGAATTTTACGCGGTTTCAGCGGCCGGGCTGAGCTGGCTGCGTGCGCTCGGCTTCGCCGGACGCGGGGTTCTCCCGAACGGCGTCGATCCGGCCGATTTCGCTTTTCAGCGCGGCCCGAGCCGATCCGAATTCGGCGTCGCTTCCGACGATTTCTTGATCGTTTTTGCCGGACGGCTTCTTCCTGAAAAAGGCGTTCTCGATTTGGCCGAGGCCGTCCGCGCGATGAGCTGCGGGCCGGTTAAATTAATTTACGCCGGATCGGGGGACGCGGCGGTTGAAGAACGGCTGCGCTCGCTTCCGGAGACGGCTTTTGTCGGCGGATTGGCGCATGAACGTTGGCTTCGGCTGCTGGCGGATTGCGATGTGTTATGTCTCCCGACGCGTTATCCCGAAGGTCTCCCGACGGTCATATTAGAAGCCGGCTATCTGGCTGTTCCGGTCGTCGCCTCGGACGCGGGCGGAATCGTCGAGGTGGTGCGCGACGGCGAATCCGGCCGGATTGTGGAATCGGGCGACGTTGCGGCGCTTGCGCGGGCGTTGACGGAGCTGCGCGCGGATGAGACCGGACGGCGGCGCTTGGGCGAGCGCTTGAGGGAGATCGTTCAGGACGGCTATACCTGGGATCGGATCGGCGCGAAAGCCGCGGAAGCGATTGAACGCGCGATTGCCGGATCCGGGCCTGCGGCCCGCTAAACGCGCGCTTCGATTTAACTATTTTACGGTCGTTCTTGTTTTTCAGCGTTGATAACGTATTCCCCGACGGGTCGTTTATTTAATTTTTGAATCGGGAGCCGGATTGTGAAAACGGTCCGGACGCCGGGATCGCTTTCTACCGAAATTTGACCTTGGTGGGCGTCGATAATATCGCGCGTAATCGTTAGTCCGACGCCCATGCCCTGAACATAGCGTCTTTTGTTCGCGCCGCGGTAAAAAGCTTGGAAAATATGCGGCATGTCTTCCGGCTGGATCCCCACGCCGTGATCGGTTACCGAAATTTCGAGCGTATCCGCGGCGACGCTCGCTTTGAGCTGAATCGACTTGCCGGGGGGAGAGTATTTGATCGCGTTGTTGAGCAAGTTGCCCAACGCCTGATGCATACGCCGGTCGTCCATATGCAGCGTCGGCAGGCCGTCGGCGATTTCATAACTGAAGTCAAGGTTTTTGCTGCGCATGAATTCCGCCCAGTAGGTTACCAGTTCGCTCAGCCAATCGCTGACGGCGATTTTCCGGATCAGGTAAATATGGGTCGGATCGCCGCTTCCGCGGAGGAGCGCCAAGTCGTTGACGAGAAGTTCGAGCCGGCGAATTTCATTTTTCATCCCCTTGAGCAGATCGCCGCTCAAGCGTTCGTCTTTAGACGCGCCGTGCAGCAGCGCGTCGGTTGCGCTGGAGAGGCCGCCCAACGGCCTTCCCAATTCATGCCCGAGATAGGAAAGGAGCTTTTTCCGGCTCTGTTCGGAATCGTAAAGTTTGTTTGAGAGCGTATTGAACGCGTCGGATAAGCGGCTGAGTTCGGGCGGGCCGGATACCGGGAGCGGTTGGTTCCGGACGCCGGTTGAAAGGTCGTAAATCGCGTCGGTCGTCTGCGATAAACGGTGTTCGATTCCGCGCGAGGTAAAGAGAGCGGCGATGACGGCTAAAAACGCGCCGAGAAGCAGGATAATCATGATCCGGATTTTCAGCCCGTTGAGCATCCCGTCGAAATGATCCGACGGAATTCGCAAGCGGACCATCCCTAACGGTACGTTATCGTTGCTGAATACCGGAACGACCATTTCGATATCGCTCTGTTTTAACGGGCTGATCGCGCTGGAACGGATCCGCTGTTCGAGGGCTTCGCGGACGGTCGTGATCTCCGCCTTGGGAAATTGAAGCGGCCGCAGCCGGAATTCGTTGTCGCTTCCGGCCAGGAAACGGAAATTCCGATCGAAAAGGATAATCCCGGAGATCAGCTCCGAGCGGATCTCTTCGATCATTTTTTCGGCGGCGACGGGGTTATCCCAGACTTCCGGATTTGAAACGGTATACTGACGGATCATATCCGATTCCTTGCCGATCAGTTGGCGCATGTCGTTGACAACGATCTGCATTTGCATCGCGTAATAAACCGAAATCGCGACGAGCGGGATCGTGATCAGGATCGGCAGGATATGGCTCAGGATAATTCGATATTTAAGCCGGATAAAGTTCATTCCGTCAGTCCAATTTCGAAACGAATTTGTAGCCGACGCTGCGAACGGTCAGGATCCGATCCGGATGGTCGGGATCTTTTTCGATCTTTGAGCGGAGCCAGCGGATATGGACGTATAATACCTGCGGTTCGCCGGTATATTCCGCTCCCCAGACCCGTTTCAGCAGCGTATCGGTCCCGATAATCTGATCGGCGTTGAGCGCGAAGGCGGTCAGCAGGTCGAATTCTTTCGGCGTCAGTTCCAGCGCGCGTCCCTTGAGCGTCGCGGCGTGCTGAGCGAAGTCGATATGAAGGTCGCCGACGGTCAGCGACCCGCTCATCGGTTCGTTATTCGGCATTTCGTGACGGCGCAGCACCGCTTTAACCCGCGCCAGCAGCACGTCGAAATCGAACGGTTTCGTGATATAGTCGTCGGCCCCGGCGTTCAGCCCGGTAATCTGGTCGCTTCCCGACCGGCGCGCGGTCAGAAAAATGACCGGGATGTTATGCGCGCGCTGTATTTCATAAATCGCTTCCATGCCGTCCATTCCCGGCAGACCGATATCGAGCAGGATAATATCCGGCTTGTCGATTCGGATCATGGCGATTGCGTCTTCCGCGCTTTCGGCCGTGTTGGCGACGAAGCCGCTTTGTTCTAAGTTGAACGCCAGCGACCGCCGCAGCAGTACGTCGTCGTCTACGACTAAAATTTTATAGGACATGGTTCCCCCCTCGTATATTCCAGTTCGGATTGAACGCTGTCCGTTCAATCGGTTAGATTAAATATAATCCGAAAAGGGCGAATCAAAACCTTTTTCCGGCCGAGTTCGCCGTTTTTCGGCTTAAAGTTTGCTTTATTCCGTTAAAATGATGGGGAGGAAACGGATCAATGATGAAAAAAGCTTCGCATCGCAGCAGCGCATCCGGAACGGAACCGGCGGACGGCCCCGGCGGGCAGCCCCGGCGTCCGCGGATTCTCCTTTTCGGTTCGCAGATAACGACCGGCGGCGCCCAGCGCGTCCTCCTGGATCAGGCGGGCTGGTTTCACGATCGCGGCTATCCGGTTCAGGCCGTTTTTTACTATGATAAGGACGGTTTGGCGGATGACTGGCGCGCGCGCTATCCGTTCCCGATTTCGGTCCTCTCGGCTTATCGTCAGCGGGACCTTTTGCGGAACGCTTTGGGTTTGCTTAAGGCGATGAGCCGGTTGGGGCAGCTGATTCGCTCGTTCCGTCCCGACGTCCTCGAAAGCTTCACGCATGACGCGAATCTTCTCGGGATGATCACGGCCGGGGCCGCCGGCGTCCCGGTTCGGATCGCGACCCACCATGGACAATTCGCGCGCTTGGGCCGCGCGGTTAAGGCGCTTCACCGTTGGACCGTCAATTCACGATTGACGACGGCTTGCGTATGCGTGTCGGAACGGGCGCGGGCGCAGGCGCTGGCCGAGGGAATCCGCGCAGAAAAAATAACCGTGATCGCGAACGGCGTCCGGCCGGTTGAACGCGATTCGCTGGCGCGGGAGAGAACGCGCGCCGCGTTGGGGGTCGGACCCGGCGAAACGCTGATCCTGACCGTCGGACGGCTCGTGCCGGAAAAGGCGCAGGAGGCGCTGATCGACGCGGTCGGGCTGCTCGGCGACGGCGGCTCGGACGTGAAGGCGATGATTGCCGGAGAAGGGCCGTGCCGCGCGGCGCTGAGAGAGCGGATCGCCGCGCAGGGGCTGACGGATCGCTGCGTCCTGCTGGGGAATCGGAACGACGTCGGCGCGCTGCTGAACGCGGCGGATATATTTGTCCTGAGTTCACGGACGGAAGGAATGCCGCTGGCGCTGATGGAAGCGATGTCGCTTGGGCTTCCGGCGATCGGGTCGGATCTGGAAGGGATTCGCGCGCTGGTCGGAAGCGGCGGCGGCCGGCTCGTACCGTCCGGCGACGCGGCGGAATTGAGCCGGGCGTTGACGGCGCTGCTTGCCGATCCCGGCGCGGCGGCGGAGATGGGACGACGCGGGGCTGACCGGATCCGAAATGAATTCAGCCTGGACGCTTCGCTGCGGAAGTATGCGGCGTTGTTTACCGCGTATTTGAAATAAGCTTAAGCTTTGCTTCTTTTTACGCTTGCGCGAGGCCGATTGCGTCGCGGACGTCGCGGATTGTGTCGTCTGCGATAAGGCTCGCCCGCTGCGCGCCGTCATGAAGAATTTCCCAGACCCGGGCGGGATTCTTCGCCAGTTCGGCGCGACGTTCCCGCAGCGGCGCCAACGCGGCGTTGAGGTTTGCGGCCAGTTTCTTCTTGCAGTCGACGCAGCCGATCCCGGCGACGCGGCATTCCCGGTCAATCTCGGCGCAGAGTTCGGCCGGAGAGAAAGTCTTATGGAACGCGTAAACGTTGCAGATATCGGGATTCCCCGGATCGGTCCGCATGACGCGGTTCGTATCGGTCACCATTGAACGGACGCGTTTTTCGGTCGTTTTTTCGTCGGCGGCGAGCTCGATATCGTTATCCAGGCTCTTGCTCATCTTGTTGACGCCGTCGGTGCCGATGATTTTCGGCGTGGCGGTGGCTTTCATCTGAGGTTCGATCAGGACCTTGGTCTGATAGCGGAAGTTGAACGAGCGGACGATCTCCCGCGCGAATTCGAGATGGGGCGCCTGGTCGATCCCGACCGGGACGAAATCGGCTTTAAAGAGGAGGATATCGGCGCTCATCAGAACGGGATAGCCGAGGAGTCCGTAATTGACGTTCTGCGGATGCATCCGTACCTTTTCTTTAAACGTCGGCAGATCGGTCAGTTTCCCGATCGCCACGACCATGGACAAATAAGTGTGCAGTTCCATAACCTGAGGGACGTTCGACTGGAGGAAGACGATCGACTTTTCCGGTTCGATCCCGGCGGCGAACCAATCGAGCGCCATTTCGAGACAGTTTTCTTTCAGTCCCTGGGTCGTTTCGACCGTCGTTAACGCGTGAACGTCGGCGATCGCGTAGATCGATTGGAAAGATTCCTGAAGCTTTACGTAATTTTGAATCGCGCCGAGGTAGTTGCCGATATGCTGCCGTCCCGTCGGGCGGGCGGCCGAATAGACGCGGGGAAGTCGTTTTGTTTCCATGAAAATTTCCGAATCCTTCTCGTTCTTAGCTTTAGAGTAGAATTAACATTATAGTATCGTCGCGGTGTATAAATATGAAAAAAACGCGTAATCCATTATCCAAGCGGCTGTTTGACCTGATCGCGACGGCGGTCGGGATGATTGTCGCCCTTCCTGTCATGGCGGTGACTGCGCTGCTGGTCCGGTTGAAGCTGGGGAGTCCGGTCCTGTTCTGTCAGAAGCGCCCGGGGCTGGGCGGCGAGATTTTTACCCTATGCAAGTTTCGTTCGATGCTGAACGCCGTCGGCGCGGACGGGAACCCGCTTCCGGACGAAAAACGGCTGACGGCGTTCGGCGCGTGGCTGCGCTCGACCAGCTTGGACGAGCTGCCGGAGCTGTTCGCGGTATTGAGCGGAAAGATGAGCCTGGTCGGGCCGCGGCCGCTCCTCGTTCAGTATCTGGAACGCTACAGCCCGGAACAGATGCGCCGGCATGAGATGAAGCCGGGGATCACCGGCTGGGCGCAGATTAACGGGCGCAACGCGCTGAGCTGGGAAGAGAAGTTCGCGCTCGACGTCTGGTATGTCGATAATTGGTCGTTTTGGCTCGATATTCGGATTTTATGGCTGACGGTCCGGCGCGTGCTGCGCAGGGAAGGGATCAGCGGCGGCGGCGAAGCGACGATGCGCGAATTTATGGGGAACGATTGGGCGGATAAAAATAAAAATTCGAAGACCGATATTTGATGATCGGTAAGGCCGGTAAAACGTGCGTTTCCGTCAGTCCGATAAACAACCGCGTCATTTTTACGAACAGATCTCGGCAGTCTTTTGTCGTATGCATACTTATTTTTCTGATCGGCTTCGATGGAGGGGATCGAGGCAGCGTATCATTTTTCGATAAGACGGACTGAATTTTCCGCCGTTTCAGGCGATTCAAATTTAATTCGAATATATTCGGGTAATGAATTTGAATCCCGAAGCGGCTGCAAGACGATCGTAAGTTTCGGAATCCATGACGGCAATGTCGCCGTTATCCGTTCTCCGTTGAAAGATAGGTCCGTCGTTTCGTTAATTGCGCTTTGGGCTGATCCCGCCGCGCGTTAACGAACCTTTCTGAACCCCGGACGCATGAGCGATCCGGAAATTCAAAGGGCCGTTTATTCCGCAACCGTGTCCCGGCTGTTAAAACTTCGTTAGAAACATCTTTAAACGATTGCTTTTCCGCTTAAAAAAAGCTATACTACCTTTTGATCGGATTAGCACTCTTTCGCATTGAGTGCTAACGCGAGAAAAGAACGATGAAAGAGAAACTGACCGAACGCCAAAAAATGATCCTGAGCCTGGTCGTCCATGATTATATTCGGACGGCGACGCCGGTCGGGTCGAAAAAGCTGGTCGAACAGTTCCGCCTCGATATGAGTTCGGCGACGGTCCGCGCCGAGTTGGCGGTCTTGACCGAGTTAGGTCTCTTGCAGCAGCCGCACACGTCGGGCGGACGCTACCCGACCGAAAACGGTTATCGGTACTTCGTCGGATCGCTGATGAAGCTTCAGGAGCTTCCTGAAGACAGGCGGCGCATGATCGAGCATCAGTTTTATCAGATGCAGTCCGATCAGGGGGTCGAAGGTTGGATGAAGCTGTCCGCGTCGATTCTGGCGTCGCTTTCGGGCGCGATTTCGCTCGTTTCCGCCCCGTATTCGCGGTTCCTGGCGCTCAGGCATATCGCGCTGATCAGCCTGTCGGACCGTCAGGCGCTCCTGATCGTCGTTACGAACAGCGGGCAGGCGCAGCAGCGTTTCGTCGCGCTGGACGAGCCGATGACCCAGCCGCAGCTGACGGCGATCGAGAATGAGATGAACGCGCTTTTCGCCGAACTGAACTCGTTTCAGATCCGTGAGAAGCTGGCCGTTTCGGACGCTTTCCGGCGCTCGGCGCTGAAATCGGAACTGACCGATCATGTCGTCGCGGCGATGAGCGACGTTGAAGCGACGCGCAGCGGGGAAATCTATACCGACGGGCTGCGCAACGTGATCGGCGAGCCGGAGTTTACCGAAACGGGAGAGGCGCGCGGCGCGCTGAAGCTGCTCGATGAAAAGACGGCTCTGCGTTCGATCCTGACGCGGCCGAACGCGGATCAGAAAATCGGCGGGATCCAGGTCCTGATCGGCGGCGAAGGCTCGATCGCCGATTTGCATCACTGTTCGCTGGTTTTAGCGCGGTACGGAAAGTCGAACGCGATCGGCGGAACGATCGGAATCTTAGGCCCGATGCGGATGCGCTACGCGCGCAATATCCCGACCGTCCGCTTTATCGCCGGGATTTTATCGGATTTGGTCAGCGAGGCCTTCGCCGATATGAAAACAGGGACGAAAAACGGCGAGGAATCGCCGATCATCATCAACGAATAAAGGCAGAAAAGGAAAGTAAAACGAAGCGCATGACGAAAAAAGAAAAAGAAAAAAAACATGACGAATCGGAAGAAATTCCCGAGATTCGAGACGATATCGAAACGGCTTCCGAGTCCGCAGCCGAAGACGCCGCGGTTGATCTTGCCGCCGAGTTAGCGAAGGCGAAAGATAAGGAAGAAACGCTGATGAACGCGTTAGCGCGCGAGCGCGCCGATTTCACGAACTACCGCCGCCTCGTCGAGACGGAAAAGAAGAACGCCTCGGACGAATATAAGATCGACGTTCTGAAAAAAATTCTGCCGATTTTGGACGATATGGAATTGGCGGTCCGTAATCGGATTCAGGGCGATGTCGAATTGGACGAATGGGCGCGGGGAATCGAGCTGATCGCACGGAAATACCGCTCGATTATTGAAGGCGAGGGCGTAAAATCGTCCGCCGCGGTCGGCGAACCGTTCGACCCGCGTTTTCATCAGGCGATCGCGCAGGAGGAGAGTCCCGACGCCGAATCGGGAACGATCCTCGAAGTATTGAGCAACGGGTATATTTTAGGCGAACGAACGATAAAGACTGCTTTGGTTCGCGTCGCAGCATAAGAATTGGAGAAAGAAAAATTATGGCAAAAATTATTGGAATCGATTTAGGTACGACGAACTCGGTGATGGCGGTCATGGTCGGCGGCGAGCCGACGGTTATCCCCACCGCGGAGGGCGAACGCACTTGCCCGTCCGTCGTAGCGGTCAATAAAAACAACGAACGTCTGGTCGGACGCGTCGCGCGCAATCAGGCGATTACCAATCCGGAAAACACGATCTTTTCGATTAAGCGTTTCATGGGTCGGAAATTTGACGATCCGGAAGTTCAGCGCGACCTGAGCCGGACGCCGTATAAGGTTACGAAAGCGCCGAACGGCGACGTCCGCGTTCTTCTCGGCGGGAAAGAATATTCCGCGCCGGAAGTTTCGGCGATGATCCTCGCGAAGATGAAGACCGACGCCGAAGCGTATCTCGGCGAAAAAATCACGCAGGCGGTGATCACCGTTCCGGCATACTTCAACGACAGCCAGCGCAACGCGACCAAAGACGCGGGGAAGATCGCCGGTCTTGAAGTCCAGCGGATTATCAACGAACCGACGGCGTCCTCGTTAGCTTACGGCTTGGATAAGAAAACGAACGAGTCGATCGCGGTTTACGATCTCGGCGGCGGTACGTTCGATATCTCGATTTTGGACGTCGGCGACGGCGTATTCCAGGTCCGTTCGACCTCCGGCGATACGCATCTCGGCGGCGACGACTTCGATCAGCGCGTTATGGACTACCTGATCGACGAATTCAAAAAGAGCAACGGAATCGACCTGCGAAACGATCGTCAGGCGCTCCAGCGCTTGAAGGAAGCGGCGGAGAAGGCGAAAATCGAGCTTTCTTCGACGATGCAGACTGAAATCAACCTGCCGTATATCACGGCCGACGCCAGCGGTCCGAAACACCTGCTGCTGACGCTCAGCCGCGCCAAATTTGAACAGCTGACGGCCGATCTGATCGAACGCTCGATGGAACCGGTTCGCAAGGCGCTTGCCGACGCGGGGCTGAAGACCGGCGATATCAACGAAGTCGTTCTGGTCGGCGGCATGACGCGAATGCCGGCGGTTCAGGAAGCAGTCCGTAAGGAATTCGGCAAAGAACCGAATAAAAGCGTCAATCCCGACGAAGTCGTCGCGATCGGCGCCGCGATCCAGGCCGGCGTTCTCGGCGGCGAAGTTAACGATATCCTGCTGCTCGATGTGACCCCGCTGACGCTGTCGGTTGAGACGATGGGCGGCGTGGCGACGCCGATGATCGAACGAAATACGACGATCCCGGCGAAAAAGTCGCAGATTTATTCGACCGCGGCGGACGGCCAGACGTCGGTCGATATTCATATCCTGCAGGGCGAGCGGCCGATGGCGGCGGATAATAAGAGCCTCGGGCAGTTCCGTCTCGACGGGATTCCGTCCGCGCCGCGCGGCGTTCCGCAGATCGAAGTTACTTTCGATATCGACGCGAACGGGATCCTGAAAGTCTCGGCGATCGATAAGGCCAGCGGGAACAGCCAGAACATCACCATTACGGCGTCCTCGGGCCTGTCGGACGCGGAAGTCGAACGGATGCGCAAAGAAGCGGAACTTCACGCCGAAGAAGACAAGAAGCGAAAGGAAGGGATCGAGATTCATAACAACGCCGACAACATGGTTTACTCGGCCGAAAAGCTGATGAACGAAAACGGCGATAAGATCCCGGCGGCGATGAAAGACGAGCTGAAAGCCAAAATCGACGACCTGAAATCGACGCTGAACGGGAGCGATACCGCCGCGATGAAGACCAAGACGGAAGCCTTGAGCCAGTTTATCCAGCAGGTCGGCGCCAGCATGTACCAACAGCCGGGCGCCGTTCTGGGCGGAAACGCCGGGCCGCCGCCGGCCGGCGGGCAATCCTCCGCCGGGGGTGGCGGCGACGACGACGTCGGCGACGGCGAATTCCATAGCGTCTGATCCGCGTTCGGCATAGACGGAAGATCGCTTGAAAAATGAAATGATCTTAACGATATTTCACGTATGAACGATATGGTCGGAGCTGCGGCCGGTCTTAACCCTGGGGGCCGCAGTTTCGACTTCGAGGTTTAAGCGGGCGCTCAGGTTTTAGCGGAACGACCGCCCGCAAAGCGGACAAAATGATACAATGGAGCGTCTTCAGCCGTTTCGGGACGGCTGAAGACGGTTGAAAAAAACAGACGGACAACGGAGCATTATGGCGGAGGAACGCGATTATTACGAAATCTTAGGGGTCGGGCGCAGCGCGTCGGCGGAGGAAATTAAAAACGCCTTCCGCAACAGCGCGCGCAAATATCATCCGGATATCAATAAGGATCCGGACGCGGAAGATAAATTCAAGGAAATCAACGAGGCGTATCAGGTCCTTTCCGATCCGGATAAACGCGCGGCGTACGACCGCTACGGACGCGCCGGCGTCAGCGGCGGCGGATTTGATTACCAGTCGGTCGATTTTTCCGATATTTTCGGCGATCTCTTCGGTTTCGGCGGGTTCGGCGGCGGATCGGCGCGTCATCGCAACAGTCCGCGCCGCGGCGACGATATCCGCCATCGGATTACGATCGAGTTTCTCGAAGCCTGTTTCGGGACGACGAAAGAAATTTCTTTTACGCGCGACGAAGAATGCGGCCGTTGTCATGGCAAGGGCGCTGAACCGGGGACGAACGTCGTCCGCTGCGCGAGCTGCGGCGGGACGGGCGAGGTGAAAACGATTCGGAATACAATGTTCGGCCAGATGGTCCAGTATCAGACCTGTCCGAATTGCGGCGGGCGCGGCGAAACGATTCAAACGCCGTGTTCGAGCTGTTCCGGGCGAAAAGTCGTTCGGAAGACGGTTCGTAAAGCGTTGACGATTCCGGCCGGGGTCGATAACGGGACGCGGATCCGCCTGTCCGGCGAAGGCCAGCCGGGTCAGAACGGCGGTCCGAAAGGGGACCTATATGTTGAGCTGGCTGTCAAGCCGCACGAATTGTTCCGCCGCCATGACGACGATATTGAAATGGGGCTTAACCTGAACGTGGCTCAGGCGACGCTGGGCGACGAAATCGAAATCCCGACGATTCACGGAATGGAGAAGTTTATCGTCCCGCCCGGAACCCAGCCGGGAAAAGTTTTTACGCTGAAAAAGAAAGGCGTTCCGAAACTCCAGCGTAAAGACGAGTTCGGCGATCAGCACGTTATGGTTACGGTCGTCGTTCCGCGCGAGCTGACCGAAGAACAGCAGGAGTTGATGATCGCCTTCGGGCGGACGCTCGGGACGGAAATTCAGCCCCAGGACCGCGGTTTTTGGGACAAGATCAAGGATAAGCTCAATGGATAAGCGAGTCTGGCTGGAAGTTTCGGCGCTTGTCAGTCCCGAATCGGCGGAATCGGTTTCGGAGCTTTTTTCGCGCTATTGCGAGAGCGGCGTCGTCGTTGAACAGGGCGTCGAATTTCAAGGCGTCGACGATCATGGAACGCCGTACGGTCCCTGCCGCGTTTGCGCTTATCTGGAGATGACCGAAGCGATTGAGGACACGAAGCGGAAGTTAAGCGAGGGCCTCTGGTATTTATCGAGGATTCGCTCCGATATTCCCGAACCGACTTTCCGCGTCGTCGAAGATCAGAACTGGATGGAATCCTGGCGGAAGTTTTACCGCCCTGTTTTCGTCGGGGAACGGATCCAGATCCTGCCGTCCTGGATCGAAGATCAGCACCCGGACCGTTTGGCGATCCGAATTGAACCGAGTATGGCGTTCGGGACCGGAACGCATCCCACGACGCAGCTCAGTCTTCTCCTGACGGAGAAGTACGTACGTCCCGGCGAACCGTTTATCGACGTCGGATCCGGTTCGGGGATTCTTTCGGTCGCGGCGATTTTGTTGGGCGCTTCCGAAGCGCTCGGAATCGATATCGACGAAGAGTCGATGATTTCCGGGAAAGAGAACGCTCAGCGGAACGGCGCCGCCGATCGGATCGTTTTTGCGCGCCGATCGATTCCTGAAATTAATCGCGGCGAATCCGGTTTGAAATTAACGAAAGCGCCGGTCGTCGTCGCGAATATCCTGACGCCGATTCTGGAGGCGCTGTTCGCGCAGGGGATGGCGGAGCTGGTTGCGCCGGGCGGCATGATGCTCCTGAGCGGGATTCTCTCCGATCAGGACGAGCGGATCCGCGCCGCGGCGGAAGCGCGCGGTCTCGTTTTCGTCGAACGGATGGCGATGGAGGACTGGGCGGGTTACGCCTTCCGAAAACCGTAAGCGTTGAAAAACAGGGATTTTTTATATCGGACAGCCGCGAATTTTTTCGCGGCTTTTCGGTTATAGCTATTTCCGCTATACGTTTTCAGAGATATACTTAAAAAGTCGAACGTTCCGGATTCCGGATCCATATTATTCGCGGAATAAATCCCGATTTGGGAATGGCGGAACGCGAAACGCGGATATCGTAAAAATTCTTTATAAAGAAAGAATCTCCGGCAGCGAGGCGGATCGGAACCAAACCGCCGTCTCCGAAGTTATCGATCAACGGACTGAACATCGGCAGGGAGGCGGACAGGCAAATTTCGAAACGCAGCGCAGCAGTCGATACTTTTTAACATTATTGGAAGCGAATTTGATTGAAGCGGAATAAATTCCGGTTATTACGTGAGTTGACCTGAGGAGGACGGTATGTATTTCATCGGAAACAACCTGTATCAAAACGCTAATACCAAGCGCCATCGTTTTTACAGCGAGCTGCTGCAATTTGCGACGCATCACGGACGGATGATTTCCATTGACGAAGTTATCCGTATCGGCGTCTCTCTCGGTTATACGCCGCGCTATGTCCATGATGAATTGATCGGCTGCCTTTACGCAAATTTTCTGACGGAAACGGAATCCGGGTATCGGATTACCGATCGGGCGTTAAGAGATTTTCCTCTATACGATAGCGAAACCGTTTATAAAACGGCCGAAATTCCATATCGGATCAGTTTCCGGCCGAACGATATTAAGCTTTCATATTTTCATCTCGCCGGTATGCCGTTTGAAGTTGTCGAAAAGCATAAAGCGGCGAAATGGCGCTGGAATCGTTCCCTGATGCGGGTTATGTGCCGCTGCGATTCGATTGAAAAAGTAAATCGGGCTATCTTAACGTCCGTCTCCATTTTCGATCCGTTTCTCAAATTGAACGCTCATCGTTTCGCAGACTTTTTAGAAATATACGGAAAGCGATACAAAAGAAGCGCGATTTATTCAGCCGACGTAAATTTTCGCGGCCTGTTTCAAAGCGATTCGGTCGAACCGTACGCGCCGGTTTATTTGGAACTGAAAGAGCGGTGTATCAATCCCGTCGATTGGGGCGGGAACCCGTTTTACGAGGATTATATTGCGGGCGATCCTGCGGCGAGACAGGAATTTTTAGCGGCGGCGCTTGCCGACGGCATGATCCGCCGGATCGATAACCGGCGCTATTCTCTGACCGGTTTCGCCTCTCTCGTTATAAACGGGATCAAAAAACGGTTTCATGAGACCCGGCTGTCGGTAATCCTTCGAAAGAAACAAGATTTGTACAGCTTGTGGCTTGGCGGAAACAGTCAATATCCGCGGTTTTTCACCGACTACATTGCGGATCGGGGTTTGGCATGCCATGACGGGTGGTTCGTCCGCGAATCGTATGCGTCGCTGGAAGAAATCTATACTGCGATGACGGATATCCTGAACTTTTTCGCGCTTCATGTCGCGCGCAGCTAAACGGCCGGCCGCGGATCGAACGAGAGCTTCGCAACGGATCCGCCGGAGATTTGCCTCTTAGAGAATTTGATCGGATAAAGCTTATTTTGCAATCAGGCCGTCGGAATTGCGGACGCGATGTTCCCTCCTCGCGTATAATAATTAGAAAAATGTCGGGACTACCGTAAAAAGGGAGATTTTTTCATGGCAGACGCACCGTACCGGGCGGACGTTCGGCGATTTTCAACGCGCGTCCTTTCCAATACCCAGCTCACGTCGAATATTTACGATTTACGGATCGAATACGCTGAAGGCGCGTTCCTTCCGGGACAATTCGTTAATTTATATCTGAACCGCGCCGATCGGCTTCTCCCGCGCCCGATCAGCGTCGCGGACGGCGGAGAAGGTTGGATTCGGCTCATCTACGCGGTCGTCGGAAAAGGAACGGAAATATTCAGCCGTCTTAATCCGGGCGACGCGCTCGACGTTTCGACGCTGATCGGAAACGGGTTCAAGCCGAGCCCTCACGGTACCGTTTACGCCGTCGGCGGCGGCGTCGGCGTCCCGCCCGTCTTTGCGGCCGCGAAAAAAGAAGCGGCGCGCGGGAAACGCGTTGTCGCGGTCGTCGGCTTCCGGGCCGAGCCGATTTTACTCGATGATTTTGCCGGCGCGATCGGCGCGGAGAACGTTTATTGCGCGATCGAGGACGCGTCGGTTATCCCGGCCCTCGAGGCGCGCTATCCGGAGATTCGCTTTGCGCTCGGAAACGTCGTCACGATTCTCAGCCAAATTATTCCCGCCGAAGCCGACGAAAAAGCGTTTATGGCGGCCTGCGGCCCGACGCCGATGCTGAAAGCGCTGCAGGAATACGTTAAAGCGTTCGACCCGGAGAATGACGGGAGGTCGCGTTTCGAGTTGCAGCTCTCGCTCGAAGAACGTATGGGCTGCGGATTCGGCTGCTGCGCCGGGTGCGTGACGCAGATCCGCGATCCGCAGACAGGAACGGTTCGACGCGTCGGCGTTTGTTCGCTGGGTCCGGTTTTCGCCGGAGAAACGGTCGTCTTTTATGGGTAATGATGCAGAAATGAAAAAGAATACGGACCGTCCGGCTGCCGGATTGGATATGGGCGTCGAGATTGCGGGCGTGAAATGGAAAAATCCGATTACGACCGCTTCCGGGACGTTTACGCTGCGGACGATGCGCTGTTATGAAATAAGCCGGTTGGGGGCTGTGACGACGAAAGGGATCGCGACCGTCCCCTGGGCGGGGAATCCGACCCCGCGGATCGCGGAGACGTACGGCGGAATGCTGAACGCGGTCGGGCTTCAGAATATCGGGATGGAAGCCTGGATTCGCGACGAGCTGCCGGTTCTGCGCGCTCATGAAGGGCTGCCCGTGATCGCCAATATCGTCGGCCGGACGACGGACGAATACGCCGAAGTCGCGGCGCGCCTTTCGGAAACCGACGTTGACATGCTGGAATTGAATATTTCCTGCCCGAACGTCAAAGAGGGCGGGATCGCGTTCGGGACGGCGGTTGAAGGCGTTTTTGATACGACGGCGGCGGTCCGAAAGGCGACGCGGAAACCGTTGATCGTAAAGCTCAGCCCGAACGTCACGCGGATCGTCGATATGGCGAAAGCGGCTGCGGACGCGGGCGCGGACGCGCTGTCGCTGATTAATACGCTGTTGGGGATGAAGATCGACGTTTATCGCCGCCGAGTCGTCCTGGCGAATAAGACCGGCGGGCTTTCCGGTCCGGGAATTCATCCGGTCGCTGTGCGCATGGTTTACGAAGTGCGCCGGGCGGTCGGGCTGCCGATTATCGGGATGGGCGGCGTGATGAGCGGAGAAGACGCGGCGGAGATGATCCTCGCCGGAGCGGACGCGGTAGCGGTCGGGACGGCGGCGTTGATTCGTCCTGACGCGCCGGTTCGGATTTTGGAAGAACTGGAAGCCTGTATGAATAAGATGGGAATCGCTTCGATTCGCGAGCTGAAAAGCGCGCTGATCGAATAATCCGGAAAGAATGATCAGATTGAGCGGAGGAAATTTCATGGCGCAGGAGATTCAAGCGTATAAACAGGATTTTATTCATTTCATGGTTCGTTCGGGCGCGCTGACGTTCGGCGATTTCGTGACCAAGAGCGGGCGGCAGACGCCTTATTTTATTAATACCGGAAAATACAACACCGGCGCGCAGGCGGCGGCGCTGGGCGGGTATTACGCTTCCGCGCTCAAGCAGCGCCAGGCGGACGGAGAACTGAGCGAAAAGGTCAACTGCCTTTTCGGTCCGGCGTATAAAGGGATTCCGCTGGCGGTCGGGATGGCGATCGCGCTTCAAAATCGTTACGGGATGTCGCTTTATTACTGCTTCGACCGCAAGGAAGAAAAAGACCATGGCGAGGGCGGTTCGCTCGTCGGTTACCGCCCCGGTTCGGCGGACGAGGTCGTTATCGTTGAGGACGTTATCACGGCAGGTACGGCGATCCGTCAGGTGATGCCGATCTTTGAGTCGCTGAACGCGCCGGTCAAAGGCGTTTTCGTGTCGGTTGATCGGATGGAGCGCGGTCAGGGGGCGTTAACCGCGATCGACGAAATCCGCCGCGATTTCCAGCTGCCCGTTTTCCCGATCGTGACGATCCGCGAAGTTTTAACCGTTCTTTATAATCGGCCTGTCGACGGGAAAGTTTATATCGACGACGAACTCAAGGATCGGATGGAAGCCTACTGGGCGCGGTACTGCGTCTTTTAGCGCGGAAATTTCCGAAACGGCCGGCAATCCGATATGAACGGGAAAACGGCGATCCTTGTCAGCGCTTGTCTCTTAGGTTTCCGCTGCCGCTACGACGGAAGCGCGGCGCCGGCCGAATCCGTCGCGGCGCTCGCGGACCGTTTTGAATTAATCCCCGTTTGTCCTGAAGTCTTGGCCGGGCTGCCGACGCCGCGGCTGCCGGCGGAACGGCTTGGATCGCGCGTCGTTCGGAGCGACGGCGCGGATATCAGCGCGCTTTTCGCGTTAGGAGCGGAAAAAACGCTTCGAATCGCTTCGGAACGGGGCGTCGCCGCCGCAATCCTGAAGTCTCGGAGCCCGTCCTGCGGCTATGGGAAGATCTATGACGGAAGTTTCCGCGGGGTCTTGATCGATGGGAACGGCGTGACGGCGGAAACGCTGATCCGGGCCGGGATTCCGATTTATTGCGAGACTGACGATTTTTCGGCGCTGAACGCGTTCGCGGCGGGTCGGTTCCGCTCGAAAGGAGTTTGACATGGAATTATTGGATGTATTAAAGACGAGACGCAGCTGTCGGAAATTTACCGATCGGCGGGTTTCCGACGAGCAGTTGGATCATCTGGTCGAAACGGCGACGTTAGCGCCGTCGGCGCGCAACCTGCAGCCGTGGGCGTTCGCGCTTGAAAAAGACGCCGCGCGGATCGACGCTTTATCGGAAGCTGTCCGCGCGGAGGTTCAGGCGCGGGCGGAGACGGATCCCGGTCTTGAACCGTACCGCGAGCTGATCGCGAAACCAACGTTCAATTTTTTTCATCATGCGCCGGCGCTGATTCTCGTTTACGGCGATACGCGCGCGGATTACTGGATGAGCGACGCGGCGATGGCGGCGTTTCATGTCCAGCTGCGCGCGCATGATCTGGGGCTGGGAACGCTTTGGGTCGGATTCGCGCGCAACACGCTCGACAGTCCGGTTTACAGGACGCGGTACAATATCCCTGATCCGTATCGGATTGTCGCGCCGCTTGCGGTCGGATACCCGCTGCGGACCGAGCCGCGGACGATGGCGCGAAACGCGCCGGTCATTTTTTACCGGGGGCTTAATGACGCTTCATGAACGGTTAGCCGCGCTCCTCAGCGCGGAAAAAGACGCGACCGCGACGCTTTCGAACGCGGCGGCTTTTCTCTTTGATGAATTTGACGATCTGAACTGGTGCGGCTTCTACCTTTTCAGCCGGACGGAAAACTGCCTGATCCTGGGGCCGTTTCAAGGGAAACCGGCCTGCTGCCGGATCGCGCTGAATCGCGGCGTGTGCGGAACGGCGTTTTCAAGAAACGAAAGCCTGCGCGTCGCCGATGTGCATGAATTCCCCGGTCATATTGCCTGCGACGGCGCTTCCCGGTCCGAGTTGGTTATTCCGCTGCGCGGCGGCGACGGCCGGCCGTTCGGCGTCCTGGATATTGACAGTCCGACTCTGAACCGGTTCGGCGCGGCGGATCAGGAAACGTTCGAAGCGTTGGCGCGTGCGATTGAACGCGCCGTTGATCTGACGGTCCGTTTTTATTAGCCGTTATGCTTCCGAAACCGCCCCGATCGCGGTTTCGAGGTCGAAGGTCGGCGTTCCGCTCTCGAGGACGAAAAACGGAATCCCGACGCGCCCGGCGGCGCGGATCTCGGCGAAGATCGTTTCGCGGTCCCGATAAGCTAAAAACGCTTTCAGGTTCGCCATCGAGTCGGTGATATTGATAAATTCATGCGCAATCCGGCGCTCTTTCAGAATTCGTTCGGCTTCGACGCAGTCCGGACAAAGCATCGATCCGTAAACGGTAAGTTTTCGATTCATCTCATTACCCCTCGTTAAATAAAAAACACGCTGTCATTTTAATCGTAAACCGCGACGGCGTGTTTTCATTTTTTTGAGAATCGGATTTTTTTATTCTTTATTGATCCTGATCGGCGAACGCGATCTCTACCATATCTTCTAAAATAATTTCAAGCGCCATCGTATGACTGCAGCGTCCGCGGGATTGGAAAAAGCCGCAATCGCAGGTCCATTTTCCGTCGTCATAAGAAACCTCATGCGGACCGTTCGAACCTTCGACAGCGGCTTCAAATTTTTTAATCGTGAATCGGCCGCGATCTTTCGCGTAAGCTTTGGCTTTTTCCAACTTGTTGATCATTGCGTAGTCCATCGTACAATTCCTCCAATTTATTTCCAAATAAGATACGGACTCTTAAACCGACGATCCGGTCGGGCGGCCATTCCTTTATGATTCTTCTTCTTCCTTTATGTAACCGTTCCGGCGACCGGATTTAACCGCATAAGCGGCACAGGAAAATTTAGTTGATTAAAGGTAGTTTACCATAAGACAGCCGCGAAATCAGAGAATCTTTTCCCAGGCTTCGCGAATCCGTTCCCAGCTTATCTCGAGCGATTCGGGAATGACGCGCGAGTTGGCGACGGTCGTCATGAAATTGGCGTCGGCTGTCCAGCGCGGCAGGACGTGAAAATGCAGATGGTCGGCGATCCCCGCTCCGGCCGCCTGACCGGTGTTGTTGCCGATGTTGATTCCGTGCGGCCGATAGACGGTTTGAAGGACGAGCTGCGCCTTGTTGATCAGTTCCATCAGTTCACAGCGCGTCTCAACGGGGAGATGATCCAACCGCGGCGCGTGCTGATTGGGAATGACGAGCATGTGTCCGTTGTTATACGGATAGAGATTAAGAATGACGAAAGCGTTTTTCCCGCGATGGATCACGTAACGGGTCCGGTCGTCCGGGTTCGTCAGCGCTTCGCAGAAGACGCATCCGGTCCGGATATTTTTCGCCTCGTTTTCCGTCGCTTCGGAGAGATACGCGCTGCGCCATGGCGCCCATAAAGTTTCCATAAGGCTGTGGTCCCCGTTTTGTATGCGCGCGCCCGGTTACAGCGTAATCACTTTTTCGGCTAACCGCTGCGCTTCGATAATATCGGTCATTCCGCCGACAATCCCGACGCGGACGCTGTCGGTCAGCTTGAAAAAGTTAAGGCACGTGCTGCACAAGATCAGCCGCACGCCGTTCGCTTCCAGCGCTTTCAGCGCTTCGAGCGCGGGCGATCCGTCAACGGCTAATTTCACCCCGTCGGCGTAGAAACAGATCGCGTTCGGACGCAGACTATGATCTTCGTTCAGCAAGTTCAGGTACGTGACGATCAGTTTCAGCTGCAGTTCGGGATCGGCTTCGCCCATTCCGAAACGATTGATAAGGATTACGCTGTTTTTCATATATTTTGCCTTCCGAAAGTTCAGATTTCTCTTTCTATTGTACTTTCAATCTTGAAGATATTCGATATTTCGGAAAAAACGGCGTTCAGGCTTCATGACCGGCCGGAAATCGTTTTTCAAATCCGTCTCAGCCCCGAAACCAGACTCAGCGCGGCCGTCGGAATCAGGATCGCGCTTACAACGGCCGCCGTTTCCGCGTTCGGGCGATAAAAAGCGTAAATCGGTATCAGAATCGGCAGCGCGTACCAAATTGAAACGGCGCAGCGTCCGGGAAGATCGAACCAAAAATAAGCCGAATCCGAGCTTTGCGCGAAGCGGGACGTGATCCAGAATTCGAGGAATTTTAATCCGATAGCGGCAATGCCCCATGCAGGGAACAGCCGCTGCAGGCAGAGCGTTGTTAAACTTGCGAGGATAAAAAATAAATCGGCGCTTACGTCAAGAACGGCTCCGAAATCAGTTTTTACGTCATAGCGGCGGGCGATTTTTCCGTCCAGGATATCGCTTATAACGACGGCCGCGAAGACGGGCCCGAGAACGAGCGGGGTATAGCGGCCGCGGAAGAGGAAAACGCAATAGACCGCGGTTAGCGGGAAACGTGCCTGCGTCAGCAAGTTCGCCATGAGTGTCGGCCCCGTCATCGGCGTTTCGTTCCTCCTTCGCACAAGCATGAGCCCGAATTTGGGGTTATTATAAACTAACTATTCTGGCGATCCTTTCATCATGAAAGAGATTCGCGGCGATCGGCGCTCCCGGAGTAGTTTGACGCGAATTAACGAAAACGTCCCGCCGATTTTCACGTGCGGGACGTTTATCTGGGATGATCCGTAAATCGGAATCCGGCTTTACGCTTTGCGTTTGCTCCAAACGTGCATCGCTAACGACATCGCGATTACGCCGTAGCAGACGAAAACGCGGAAATATTCGCCGATCATGGCGTTATTCATCAGCGTTTGACCGGCGAGCGGCGAAACGATGAACAGCGTATGGAACAGCAGCACGCCCAGAATCGCCTGGCCGACCGAGGCCTTATAGACCGACGCGCCGCCGACCAACAACGCGGCGATCGAAAACAGCCCCACGTTCAGATGCGCGCCGTAGGTCGTCAATACGCCGATATTTTGCAGGTAGATCAGCTGGCCGAAAGAGGCGATCGCCGTAGAAATAATAATCGCGGTCAAACGCGTTTTATCGACGTTGATACCCGCCGAGTTGGCGACGGCTCGATTTTGTCCGACCGCGCGCATGTTTTGACCGATGCGCGTTTGCAGGAACCAGTTTGTGAACCAGCACATCAATAAAATCAGCGCGTACGTGACAACCGGGATCCGAATATTCTTCAAGTAAGCCGCAACCGGGGGAAAGAACGAGATCAGGCTTAAAATACCCGTAACGGCAACGAACGTAAGGATCTGTTTCGGGAGCTTGCCGAATTTTTTTCCGTCCCGGAACCAGCGGAAAACGGCGTATAAAACGGCGATCAGGAAGATAAACTTGATAAAATCGACGAGCTGCAGCCGCCAAAGGCCGTCGATCGCGTATTTTAGACCGGAAAATTTCTTTGTCGGCGACAGCTCGATCGTATTCTTGACGCCGATTCCGGTATTGATCAGCAGATTTTTATTGACGATCGGAATAATACCGCCGATGATATACAGGAAGAACAGCTGATACAGTCCGTCGGAAAAATAACCGAGGATCAGCCCGCCGATCATTTCGGACCCTTTCATGCTGTTCAGCATGTTCCCGATAAAAAAGCCGAAGAGGATTGACAACGGCAGCGCGAACGATAACGCCAGCAGAAAAATCAAGAGCGGCGGACATTGCGGATAGTACATTTGAATTAAGTACATGGCAAAGAAAACGCCGACCTGCGTCGCCATCGCGCCGACAGTAATCGAAAAATTCAATCCCATTCCGGTGATCACGGGGATAATCAGGGAAATAACCAGGATCCCGTTCCTTCCCAGGCGCGTCAAAAGTTCGAGCAGGATTCCGTTGACAGGCTGGCCGGAAACAAGAACGCCTAAAACGCTCAGGACCAAAAACATGACCGCGACTTTATTCTGGAAGATAAAATCCTTTATTTTTATCAAAGCTTTCGTCATTTTTTACCTCCCTGTGATTTGGAAATCGCGTACAGGATGATCCCGTTTGAAATAATAATCCGCATTACTTCCGAGAGGTTCCCTTCCGGCAGGATATTATTCGCGACAGGCAGCCCGAGAACGAGCAGCCCTTGGAAGAGGAAGGTTCCGATCAGGACGTTGCTGATCGTCGCGTGGCGGACGCTGGCGCCGCCGATCAGGACGCCGGCCGCGGCGGCGAAACTCATCATCAGCGGCGCGTTATAGAGTTGGAAGAAGCCGTAAGATTGGGCGTAAACGATAATTCCGACGGCGGCGAGCGACGTCGAAACGACAGTCCCCAGAATCCGCGTCTTGTTTTCGTCGATTCCGGCCGCTTTCGCAAATTTCCCGTTTTCCCCCGCGGCCGACATGGCGATGCCTTGTTTCGAATGCAGGAACAGCCAAATCAGGAAACACCAGAAAGCGAAGAACAGGATCAGCCCGGTCGGGACTACGATTGCGCCGTTTCCGGTCGGGATCGAGAATTTCAAGAATCCGTTGAGGATATGTTTATATCGGGCCGACAAGTCGATCGTTTGGCGCAGGCCCGATCCGATCGCCCAAACCATTTCCGGCGAGTTAAACGGCAGGATCAGCCAGAAAATATTCATCAGCGCGATCATCGAGAATCCGACGTACGTCGAAACGGTCATTTCCGACCCCTTCATCCGATTCAGAAGAATTCCGTATCCCCAGCCGAGCGGCAGCGAAATAACCAGCCCGATCAGGATCGCGGCCGCGAAACCGCCGAACCCCTGGAGATTTAGCTGAATCGAGATAACGCCGCCGAGAAGTCCGGCGATAATCCCCATTGAAAACCCGAAGTTCAGCCCGATACCGGCCTGAATCCCCGGGACCATGGCGAGAACGAGAATCCCGTTCATTCCGAAACGAACGAGAACGTCCGAAAACATCGAGGAAATATTCATCCCCAACAGCCCTGCTAAGACGAAGAGCAGGATAAAAAAGATAAAAATGATCAAGCGCGGAAGCCCGATCGACTGATAGATCGATTTCAGCGTGTCAGCCATTAGTTTTCCTCCGCGAGAATTTTCTCGCCGGACATCGCTAATCCGAAGTCGACCGGATCGGCGTCCGGAGGCAGGATCGCGTTAATTTTTCCGTCAGTGATGATTCCGATGCGGTCGCAGATCGACTGCAGCTCGAGCAATTCGCTGGAAACCATGATAATCGTAATTCCTTCTTCGCGGTTCAATCGGACCAGCTCATCCAGAACCAATTTTTTCGCGCCGATATCGATTCCGCGCGTCGGTTCTGAAACAAAGAGCAGCTTCGGCCTGATCGTCAGCGCGCGCGCCAGGCAGACTTTCTGCTGGTTCCCGCCGGAGAGAGAGCCGACCGGCTGATCCGCTCCGGTACAGCGGATATCGAGCTTCTCGATCATCTGATTGGCGTGGCGGGTAATTTCAGCGCTGTCCTGAATCGTAAACGGCCCGAATTTTTTCAGGAAGCGGTCCTGGGTCTGGAGCGCGTTGAACGCGATATTCATTTTGATCGACTGCGACAGCAGGAGACCGACGCCGCGGCGATCTTCCGAGACGAACGCAATATTGTTGCGCAGCGCTTCGCCGAATTTCGAAACGTCGAGCGGTTTCCCAAAAACTTCGACCTGTCCCCCGGCGGGGTACAGGCCCATGATCCCGTTCGGAATCCCGATCTTTCCCTGACCCGCGAGCCCGCCGATCCCGAAAATTTCGCCTTCGCGAACGTCCAGGTTAACGCCTCGGACCGTTTCGCCCGCCATCTCGACGGTATAATCGCGGAGTTTCAGAGCGATTCTGGCGTCGGATAGTCCGCGCTCGTCGTCGCCGTCAATCCGTTCGGCGAATTCGCGTCCGATCATCAGCGCCGCCAGTTCCCGAACGGTTGTCTCGCTTTTCGAGCGGACGCCGACGAGTCCGCCGTCGCGGAGAACCGTGATCGTATCGGCGACGTGCATGACTTCTTCAAGCCGGTGCGTGATGAAGATAATCGAAATACCGCGTTCGGCGATTTTGCGCATGACGTTCATAAGCTGTTCAGCCTCTGATTCGGTCAAAACCGCCGTGGGTTCGTCGAAAACGAGCAGTTTGATACCGGTTTTATCGATTTCGCGCGCGATCTCAATAAACTGCTGGTAGCCGATCGGGAGGCCTTCGATTCGGACGTATTCCTCGATCCCCAAGCCAACGTTTTCGAGCGCGGCCGTCGCGTCCTGCGCCATCGCCTTCATGTTCAGCTTTTCCAGCGCCTTATTTCGGAACAGGCGGCTCGCGATCGTCGGCGTCGTTATTTCCCGAGCGATTTTTATATTCTCGGTAATCGAAAAAGAAGGGATCAGCATGAATTCCTGGTGGACCATGCCGATTCCGGCGTTCAGCGCTTCGTCCGGCGTCTTCAGCGAGACGTCTTTTCCGTCGATCCGTACTTTGCCTTCAAATCCGCCGGTTGAATGGATGACCGGCATTCCAAAAAGAATATTCATCAGCGTCGATTTTCCCGCGCCGTTCTCTCCGACGAGCGCATGGATTTCGCCCGGCTTAATCCCCAGACTGACGTTTTTCAGAACTCGGTTCCCGTAATATTCTTTGGAAATAGACTCCATCTGTAAAAGATATTCGGTTGCCAAAAAAGCCTCCTTCATCGTTTCGCTCCGCTTCCGATCCGGAAGTCCGCAGCTTTTTTTTCAAAAAGAATCCCGTCTCTGAATTGGCTCCGTTTCGGACGTATCCGTATCTATCTGAGAAGAAATTCTTTTTGTAAAAAAATAATTTTTAGAGCGGCGCCGGGGCTGATTCGGATCCGCCCGAGCACGTGATCGGGCGGACGGATATCAAACGTGCGACGATTGAAAAAGTACGCCTGCTCTGATTAGAAAGTGATGTAATCGGCTAAAATCAGCAGGTAATTATCGTAAACGGTATCGTTGAGTTCAAGATTTGAAACTTCAACGTTGTACCCGCCGGCGGCTTCGCCCAGCAGTTTTGCCCAGTGGTCCATGTCGTCGAGCGTTTCGATTTCGCCGTTCAGATAATCGAAACCGTATTCGACGCCCGCCTGGATGATCATCATATTGACCGGGACCGGCCAGGTGGAGAAATGGCCCGAGAGTTCGGCGTCTTCGATTTTGGTTTTGATCTGTTCGATGATGAAATCGATGTCGCCCTGTTTATCTTCCGGTATCTCGATGCCGAGCGCTTCCGGGTATCCGTGATACGGAGACGGGCAGCATTGCTGCGGATAGTAGGCGCCGGTCGCGAGAATGGCCTGGATCATTGCCGGCTGCATCGCGCAGTTGGTGTTGAAGAAAGCGGTTTCTTTCCCGTATTTTTCGACCTGGCGCGGGAGATCTTCGAGAATAAACTGCTGAGCGCCGGTAACGCCCGCGTCGCCGGTCGGATCCGGCGCCGTCGCGTCGACGAATTCAAGGCCGAGTTCCGCGCACTTTTCTTTTAACACGCCATGGCGGGCGACGATCGTTTCATAACCCATATGGCGCGGGAACGAATAGTGGACGAAAGTTTTCGCGCCCATGTTCACGGCTTGTTCAGCCATGCGCGTTCCCATTGCCAGTTCGTTCGCGCCGAAGACGACGTCGGCCCGAGCGGAGATCGTATCCGGATTGTCGCCCGGAACGCCGGCGATAAACGGGAAATCGGGATAGATTTCGCGGACTTTATCAATCGCGGCGGCGGCTCCTGGAACTGCCTGAACGAAGACGATCAGGTCCGCGCCCTGGTTGGCGAGGTCTAAAACGCGCGCGATCGTCGTTTCAACTTCGTTATTGAAGTTATCCGGATAGGTCGCGGTGATGATCTGACCGGGGTATAACTTCGCCATTTTCTCAGCCGCTCGGAATTCTTCTTCGCCCTGGGAAACGGTCCCGGTGATGATACCGATAACGAATTCGTCGTCTTGCGGCGCGGGGCTAAAAGCGGAAAACGACGTGATCAGCAGAATCGCGATCAAAAGGGGCAACATTACTTTCTTCATGAGTTCCTCCAATTATATTAACTATGGCGTACGCGCCATAATTTTGAACCATAGAACTACAAGATCTTGCAGCCGTAACGCTGTTTTGAACGGTTTTCAATTAGTCATCAGACAACGAATTTTACATAGTGTAACAGAAAAAACGGTTTTAGGTAACTTTAATTTTAAAATGACGGCGCGAAACGATTCGCTTTTCCTCTCAGTACAGCGTATTCAAATCTAAATCTTTACCGACTTGACCGCGCCAGGCGTCAATAAAGTCGTTTTCGATTTTTTCCCCGCCGTTCGTCAGAATGGCCGCGACCGTTTTCTCCGCCCAGTTTATCAGCAGGATGCAGCCGGTCTGCGAGAAATAAACGCTCCAAAACGCGGGATTATTTTTCCGTTCGAGCCGGATCAGTTTAAGCGCTTCTTTATCGCTGAATTCTCTTTTTAATATCTTGCGCATCAGGAAATCGGCGCTGCGGGCGGTTTCCCGAGCCGTGCTGAATAATCCTTCGGCGCCGGATTCCCCTCCCAGTCCATAGCAAAGCGGATCGGCGGTTATACCGATCCGCGTTTTCTTTCCGGCGTCTTCCCGATCGACCGTCGGCGCGATTCCTTCTTTAGGAATCGGGAGCGCGGCGGCCGAACCGCGCATGACCGGTCGGAATCCGGTTTCGCGCAAGCCGATCTCTTCCAACATGAATTCGGCAAAGGCGCTGTTCAGATCGGATTTGGCCAGCGCTTCGAGGATGAAACCGAGGATCGTATAACCGAGCGGCGATTTGCGGATGACGGTATTCGGCTTTGATTCGAAGGGAACGGTCAGTATTTTTTGAATAATCGTTTCCCGATCTTCGCTTCCGTCGAGCCGGATTGAAGCCGGCAGTCCCGACGTATGGCGGAGAAGCTGCGCAATCGTAACGCAAGCGGCGTTGACGCGGCTCGACGGCGCGTCATGGACCGGCCTCTGACCCGCGAACGACGGCAGCACGGCCTGCGCCGCGGATTCGACCGGTACCGCCAGCTTCTTCATCAAATTGTTCAGGGCGTAAAACGTAAAACAGCGCGTCATCGCGCCGATATCGAACAGCGTCAGATCGTTAACCGGATAACGATCGTTTTCGAACGGATAAAATCCGAAAACTTCCTCCCGGACCGGCTCTCCGTCATGATAGATACAGAATTGAGCGCAAAACGAATCGTCAACCGCGATATGCGGATTGATCCAATCGGTAAAAAAATCTATTTCAGCGCCAAATCCGCACATCGATCTTATTATTCCTTGCTCGGGATCAAACCGAAACCAGATTCGAATCCTGAAAACGTCCCGTTTAAGCCGCCGGCTTAACGGATTTTTAACAAGAATAGCGGATTCTTAATATCGCGTCAACGGAAAATCGTCAGCTCCAAAAGATGACTTTTTTACTTTTTTTATAATTTAGTTATGGTTTTGGGCCGCGTCCTGCGCGGAATCATCGAAGCGGGGCTTTCAGATAACCGAATGGCCGCGATCGCGTATAATTTGTTTAATTTATAAATGAATCTGTTATAGAAAGGCTGAAATCGTTCGCCGCGCTGCGGCGTTCGTTCCTGAAATGGATCCTGATCCTACCCCGATACTCCCGTTAAATTCCGAACCGTTCCGGTATATCCTGCTGATCAGTCTGCTGATCTTCCTGCTCGATCAGTTTCTGATCCTGATCCGCGCGGCGATCAAAAACGTTAAGTTTTCTGAAGATTATCTCGAGGGTTCAAACGTCGATCGAACCGCGATGATCTCTTTTTTTACCGCTACGGCGAAAAACCTGCCGATCTTGAATTTCGCTTCGTCGTTCTTCCATGTTCTAAGCGGGGTTATGGCGCTGATCCCGATCCTGATCCTCGCTTCGTCCGCGATAAACGTCTGGGGCGCGGTCGTAATTGGGCTGCTGATCCCGTTTTTACATCTTTTTCTTTCCGGAATTGTCAACGGCGTCGGGAAACGGTTTGCCAACCGCTTGGCCGGCGCGCTCCTGCCGCCGGCTTATTTTTTCGTAACGGTTTTCCGTCCGCTTCATGAATGCTACGATTCGTTTTCGCTTAAGTCGGACGGATCTCATCTGACGTTTGATCAGATTGAGTCGAATTTGATCGAATGGGTTGAGAAAGCGCCGTCGCGGAACAAGCTGAAAGAAGAGGAACGGAAAATGGTCCGCTCCATTTTACATTTCAGCGATACCCTGATCCGCGAAATTATGATCCCGCGGATCGATTTGACTGCGATTGAGGTCAATACCGGCTTGGCCGACGCGGCTCAGGCGATCCTGACTTCGGGCCATTCGCGGCTGCCGGTTTATGACGATGAAATCGATAATATTATCGGTATTTTATATGCGAAAGACTTGATTAAGTATTATTCGGAAGGTCATTCGGAACCGTTTTTACTGAAATCGATCCTGCGCGAGCCGGTTTTTGTTCCCGAATCGAAAAAGGCCGGCGACCTGCTTTCCGACATGCAGCTGGACGGGATCCATATGGTCATCGTCGTTGACGAATACGGCGGAACCGCCGGGATCGTCTCAATGGAAGATATTGTTGAGGAAATCGTCGGAGAAATCCGCGACGAATATGACGACGCGGAAGAAATTCCGGTCGAAGAGCTTGGTACGGACGAATTCAGTTTTCTCGGCCGCGTGGATATTGTCGATGTTAACGATACGTTGGGGACGCATATCCCGCGCGATTCCGCCGATACGATCGCCGGGTTGATGTACATGATGATCGGGAAGGTCCCCGAAGGCGACGAGACGGTCGAGATAGAGGGATGGGTTTTCTCGATCGCCGAATTGACCGGAAATCGGATTCGCCGTGTTCGGGCGGAACGAAAGAAGGAAGATTCGGAAACGGAAAAAGGATCGCCGGACGAAACCAAATCAGGAGCGTGATATCATGGAAAAAGCAGATCTTATCAAGCTCGCGCTGAGCGCGCGGCAAAAGACGTACAGTCCGTATTCAAATTATGCCGTCGGCGCGGCGCTGCTGACGAAAAGCGGAGCCGTTTACCTCGGCGCGAATGTCGAAAACGCCTCCTACGGATTGACGATTTGCGCCGAAAGGACGGCAATTTTTCAGGCGATTCTCGACGGTCATCGGGATTTTGAACGGATTGTCGTCGCGACGCGCGACGGGGGTTCGCCTTGCGGTCCCTGCCGCCAGGTTATGGCGGAGTTTTCCCTCGATATGATCGTCACGATCGTAAACGAAAAAGGGGAGATTGCGGCTGAAGGAACGGTTCTCGAACTCCTCCCGTATGCGTTTACGCCGAAAAATTTTGAATAACCGCTTCATGGAGCCGAATGGCGGCTGTTGAAAAATCGATTCGTGTCGAGGGGTTAATCCTGACCCATCAAAATTACGGCGAGGCGGATCGTTTCGTCCGCATGCTGACGCCGGATCGGGGAAAAATTTCGGCGTTGGCTCGCGGGGTCCGCAAGATGAATTCGCGGAAAGCGGGTCATCTTGAGCCTTTTACCGTTATCAGCGCGCAGCTCGTTCAAGGACGCGGCTCTGCTTGGACGATTAGTCAGGTGACGACGTTGGAAGCTTTCCCGTCGCTCTCCTGTACGTTGGAATCGGCCTGTTTTGCGTCGTACGTCGCCGAGCTGGCGGATCGTTTTTCGGACGAAGATACCGAGAGCCGCGATTTATATCGGCTGACGGTTCGAACGCTGCGCCGCTTGAGCCAAGCTGCGGACGCTTATTCGGTTTTGCGCTGGTTCGATTTCCGCTTGCTTGACTTGACCGGCTATCGGCCCCAACTGCGCGAGTGCGTCGGCTGCGGGCGTCCGATCGCGCCGCAGCCGCAATATTTTTCATTGTCGTTAGGCGGGGCGTTATGCCCGAATTGCGGCGTGTTGGACGCGGCGGCGCTCCCGATTTCGATGCGGACGCTGAAATTTTTTCGCTACTATCAGTCCCGGCCGGCGGCGGATAACGCGCTTGTCGGCTGGCCTTCCGAGCTTTGGGTTGAAACGGATCGGATCCTCAACGCTTATTTCACGTATATTCTCGAACGAAAAATAAACAGCAGCGAATTCATGGCGAAAGTCGGGTAAGGACGTCCGACGAATCGTCGGGAATCAAGTCCAGCCGCATCCAGATCAGGTCATGATTGGCGCGGAAGCCGAATTCCGCTAATATCCCGCGGTTTTCGGACGCGGCGCAGTTAATCAGCAGCGGCTTCCCGCTTCGAAAGCGCTGCAGCGCAGCCGCGATGAGTTCGCCGCGGCCGTCAACGGCGCTGAACGCGGCCGGCACGACCCAGACGCGGTTCGCGTACGTTCCGGTCGTTTGGAACGCAATCCAGCCTAGAATTCGTCCGGTGTCGTTACGGACGGTCAGGAATTCGTTCCCGCCGCCCAAAAGACGTTTCAGCCAGCGCAGGGTTCGGGAAAATTCAAACAGTCTGTTATCCCAACTCAGGTTCCAGCGGAATTCAGGCGGATAGGCGAGCGCGGCGGAGCGGAGAAATTCGCCCCGTTCGCAGTCGCGCGGAACGGCGCAGCTCGTTCTCAGCCGGGCGGAACGGGCGATATCCACCGCGTCCGTTTTTTCCTTGATCCAATCGGTCCGAACGGTTACGCTCCGGAATCCGTTCGACGCGTACAGCTGATAAACGGCCGGATTCCCTGAGCGGAGCTGGAGATAAAGCGCGGACGCGGCGAAATTACGCGCATAACTTATCGCGCTGCGTAATAGTTCTTTCGCGATACCCTGCCGCCGATAAGATTCGGCGACGCAGACGTTGACGATCAGGTAGCCGCGCCCTTCCGGCGGCTGGATGGGTATCAAGTGGATCAAACCGATAATCCGGTTCTCGGCGTTCAGGCAGACGAATCCTTCGGTTTCGGTTCGGAAGCTGTCGAACCAGAGCTGCGAAAAAACGCCTTTCCCGGCCTCCGCGCGCAGCGTTTCGATAAACGCTTTCCCGTCCGGATCAAGAAATTCGCGGAAACTTTCCTCGATTAAATCGGCGATCGCCGCGTTATCCCGGCGCGGAAAGATTTTTCGGATCCTGAATCCGCGGTTCTCCGAAAACGCCGTCATTCCGATTGTCAGCGCCCTTGTTTACGGTACCTGCGCGGCGGTCGGACGTCGGTCCCCGCTCAGGTTCAGGACACGGCTGAAGATCGCCGGATAGAGCGCCGTGACCCAAAGCGATATCAGCGCGTAGCGGATCAGGCTCCCGCTCATCTCTCCGAGCGCCGCGTTCAAAGGCGCTTTCAAGAAGATTCGTAATCCGATCGTCAGCGCGATCCCGGTAATAAAGACGAGAATTTTTGCGGTCCAATTTTGCGGGTGATTAAAACGGATCCAACGCGATTCGATCAGGAAGCCGACGAGCGCGCCGAGCGCCGCGCCCAGCGTCTTCATCGTGTCGGATTTGAGCTTGATTTCGGTCCCGGCCGGATAGGGCTTTACCAGAACGTAAAACAGGCCGCAGGCAATAGCGGCGAAACCGAAAATGAAGAACGATTTTTTCAGATCGGGATTGACCGCCAGCGAATTTGCCGCCAACCGGAGGAGCGCGGCGAGCGCAGCGCCGACGGCGAGCGCGGTCAGGACGTCGGACGGCGTATGGACGCCCAAGTACAGTCTCGATAAGGCGACGGCGGCGATCAGGAACGCCATCAATCCTTTCAGCCATTTTTTATCGGTCAGCGTCCAAATTGCGCCGTAAACCGCGGCCGCGCCGGCGGTATGGCCGCTTGGGAATGAAAATCCGCTGGCGCTGGGAAGCGCTTCCGTTACGGCGGTCAGGTTCTCGAAGCGCAGGAACGGACGCGGGATACAAAAGGTAATTTTCAGGAAGTTATTGACGAATAAGCCGACGAAGTAACCGGTTCCGATATAAATCGCTTTCCGTTTATGGCCGCACCATAAGAGAAACGCAATCAGCGGCATCAGGATCATTTCCTCGCCGAATTTGGTCAGAAATAAAAAGAGGTAATTCAGGGCGGGTGTACGCAGCGACTCGAGCGTCATCAATACGGATTCATCAAACGGCATTCTTTCCTCATCTTAGATTTGTCCTATTTATATGCGTTTAATTATAGTCAAGATAGTCCTGTTCTGCGGCTGTATTGGTGATCCGTGAGAATTCGCTCCGGTTCTGACGAACGCTCGGGGATGATTGCGTTTTATTGATCGCGACGACGAAGCGATCCGTCCGATCTTTCCTGACGACATGAAAATAAGCCGGATCCTGCCGACGGATCGGAACGCTCGGCGGATTTTTTTAACTGATACGCGTTCGCTCGCGGTTTCGCCGCCGGTTAGCCGATCGCTTAGAATTTCCGCGGACCCCGACGCCGCGCGCGTCGTCCGGATCGGTTCCGTTCCCGCTTTTTAGAAATAAGAAGATCGGTCGCTTTATCGCTTTGACGCAAACCCTGAACGGGCGGCCGGCAATCTCAAACGCGTTATCCGTTTCGCGTTTGTCGAAGCGCATATTTTGGGAAGCCGCGCAATCGGATATGGCTGCGTATTTTTCAGCGATTATTTCCGATTCGACGCAGCAGCGCGGCTGCGCCCGCGTTCGCGGCGCGAGGGACAGCGGTATTTCGCGGTTCGAAAAGTAAAGCCAGCCGTAGAGAAACCAACACGCTGCGGCGAGGATTCCCCAGAAGATTTTCGCGGCCGTCGATTCGCGTTTCAGCGCGAAAACGCTCAAATAAATCGGCAGAAAGGCGATCAGCGCGAGAATCCGCCAGCAGCCCAAGCGCTCAGAACGGCTCGCCGGAACCGGTTTCACGTCCGATTCTTTTCTAAACGGTTCCTCGGAACCGGCGCAACGGTCTTCGCCGTAATTGTAATTGTGGTAATGGCGGACGATTTTTGGGCCGGCGGCGTCAGCGGCTCTAATCGGAAGCGGCGACCGGCAGTAACCGCAGGTCGTATTTTCAGGCGGGTTCGGCGCGCCGCAGGAATCGCATTTTGCCATAACGGTCTGTCCTTTCCGATCGCGGGAGAATACCGGTTATTCACTCATATTTCACTTATATATTGTACAACGAATCAGCCCGCTGCGAGCCGGGGTCGGAACGACGCTCCATTGACGGAGAAAGCGGATCAAAAATTCTTTTCATTTTTGTAGAAGCAGGGCCACGAAGGAATCGCCGTATCGGTTTTTTTGCGCCGTTTCGTTGATAAAAAGGGTTGTCTCCTTAAAAAATATTTGGAAATGAAACTATAACGATGGTTTCGAAATGTTTTTGTCCGTTCTTTTTTTGAGAAGCTCGATCCTTTTATCGGCAAATGTCCGACGACTTTTCCGAAATGAGTTAGAATAATCTAACCTGAAAAAGTTTAGGAGATATTCCATGAAAAAAAGCGCTCTTTCCGCGAAGGATTTAATGACCGTCGGATTATTTACCGCGATTATTTTTGTGATCAGCATGGCTGCCAGCATGTTGGGTTTTATTCCGGTTCTTATGCCGTTTTTGACGGTAATCGTGCCGCTGCTGACCGGGATTCCGTTTATGCTTTTCCTGACGAAAACGAAGAAATTCGGGATGATTACGCTTATGGGGACGCTGTGCGGCTTTATACTCGGGCTGATGGGTATGGGGGTTTATTGGGTGACGGCGACGGGGTTCATCGCAGGTCTCTGCGCCGACTTGATTTCCCGTTCCGGAAACTATGCGAGCGCTAAGAAGGGCGTGCTCAGTCATGCCGTTTTTTGTCAGTGGGCTTTTGGATCAGTGATCCCGATTTATTTTGCCCGCGACGCTTACTTTGCGAAACTGATTAACGGCGGTTACGGCGAGGAGTATGCGGCTGCGTTGATGCGCTATCTTCCCGAATGGAGTTTGATCCCGTCGGTGATCCTGGGCTTTGCCGCCGGGATTGCCGGCGCGCTGATCGGGAAGGCGATTCTCAAGAAGCATTTCATTCGAGCGGGCATCGCATAAATTCGGAATCTTTGGGGTTCATGCTGCAAATTTGCTTAAATGGCCGATGAAATTTGCGGCAGGCAGGCTATCCTCATGGTTAAAATGGCCGCGGCTTCATTTTAATAATTTTATAAAAGCAACGTAATCATATTCTAATTAAAACAGGAGAATTCTTATGAAAAACGAGCGTATGAACGCGAAAGACTTAATGACCGTCGGATTATTCACCGCGATTATTTTTATCCTCAGCATGGCTGCCGGCATGTTGGGTTTTATTCCGATTCTGATTCCGTTTTTGACGGTAATCGTGCCGCTGCTTTGCGGCATCCCGTTTATGCTTTTCCTGACGAAGACGAAAAAATTCGGGATGATTACGATCATGGGGACGCTGTGCGGCTTCCTGCTCGGGATAATGGGCATGGGGGTTTACTGGGTGACGGCAACCGGTATTATCGCCGGTTTCTGCGCCGATCTGATTTTCCGTTCCGGGAACTATGCCAGCGCTAAGAAAGGCGTCCTCAGCCACGCCGTTTTTTCCCAATGGGCTTTCGGATCGATGATTCCGATTGTCGTAACGCGCGACGCCTACTTTGCGAAATTGATTAATGGCGGTTATGGCGAAGAATACGCGAACGCGCTGATGCGCTACGTTCCGGATTGGAGCCTGATCCCGATCCTGGTCGCCGGGTTCATTGCCGGGATTGTCGGCGCGCTGATCGGGAAAGCGGTTCTCAAGAAGCATTTCGTCCGCGCCGGTATCGCCTGATGCGTTCCGATTTTTTCGCTTCTTCCAAAGGCAGCGCGCAAAAGATTTTTGATCCGCGGACGAAATTATTGATGGTCGTGACGATCAGTACGGTCGTCATGGCGGATTCCGGCGGAGGATGGATGTCCGTCCTCTGCTGGATCTTGACGTTCGTCCCGTTGGCGCTGTTCCTGATCGAACGGAAATGGAAAGCGGCGCTGATCTATTTTTGCGTCTATTGGGGCGCGACGCTGATGCAGCTGTACTTGCTGCCGCTGACGACCGGCGTCGTCAATTTTTTACTTGTCGCAATGTCGTTTTTCTCCGTCCGCTTCATGCCCGGGATCGCGATGGCGAGCTATCTGGTAAATACGACGACGGTCAGCGAATTTATGGGCGCGATGGAACGGATGCGCGTGCCGCAGAGTCTTTCCATCCCGTTGTCGGTCGTTTTCCGTTTCTTCCCGACGGTCTCCGAGGAGTATACGGCGATCGGCGACGCGATGCGCATGCGCGGTATTCGTTTCGGCGGGAGAAAACCGGCGAAGATGATCGAGTATCGATTGGTGCCGCTGCTGGTATCCTGCGTCAAGATCGGCGACGAGCTTTCCGCGGCGGCGCTGACGCGCGGACTCGGCGCGCCGATCCGCCGGACGAACGTCTGCGAAATCGGGATCAAGCCCCAGGACGTTTTCACGATGGCGGTCTGCGCCGCTATGATTCTATTATTCATCTTTGAGAAGATATAGGGAAAGGAGCGTTTGCGCATGATCAAACTTACAAACGTTTCGTTCACCTATACCGGCGGCAGGGAAGACGCGGGCGTCCGTAATATCAACCTGACGATCCGGCCCGGCGAGGTCGTGCTCGTTTGCGGCGAGTCCGGCTGCGGAAAGACGACGCTGACGCGGATGGTCAACGGGCTGATCCCCCATTTTTACGAAGGCGAGCTGACCGGAACGATTTACGTCGGGGCGAAAGACGTCGCGAAAAGCGAGCTTTACGACTTGGCGCGGACGGTCGGTTCGGTATTCCAGAATCCGCGCAGTCAGTTTTTTAATGTTGATACGACGAGCGAATTGGCGTTCGGCTGTGAAAATTTAGGAATTGCCGAAGACGAAATCCTGACCCGCGTCCGAAAGACCGTCGCCGATTTGTCGATATCCCATCTGTTGGATCGCAGCATCTTCGAACTCTCCGACGGAGAGAAGCAAAAAATCGCCTGCGGATCGGTCAGCGTACTCGGGCCGGATATTTACGTTCTGGACGAGCCGACGTCAAATTTAGACTTTGAGACGATCGCCGCGCTGCGCCGGGTACTTTCGTTTTGGAAAGCGACGGGGAAAACGATCCTCGTCGCAGAACATCGTCTGCACTTCATGAAAGGGATCGCGGACCGGGTTATTTTCATGCGCGAGGGAGAAATCCGCGAAACGCACGAGGGCGCGGAATTTTTCGCGCTGCCGCCGCGGTATTTCGAGGAACGCGGTCTGCGGATTCCTTCGCTCGATCGCTTGCCTGCCGCGGAGACGGCGGAAGCGGACCTTCCGTCGGACCCGATCCGAATCGAGAAAATGCGCGTTTCGCTCCGCGGCGAACCGATCCTCAATATTCCGGCTTTGGAAATTCCCAGCGGCGGAATTATCGCGGTTATCGGCGCCAACGGCGCGGGAAAAACGACGTTCGCGCGCTCTCTCTGCGGACTGGTATCGGGCGACCGGAGCGTCGTAACGTTTCGCGGCCGCGCGCTGAACGCGAAAAAACGGCTTTCCGTCTGTTATCTGGTCATGCAGGATGTTAATCATCAACTGTTCACCGAGAGCGTTCTGGATGAAGTGCTGCTGTCGATGAGCGTGGAGGATGAGACGCGGGCGGATGAAACGCTGTTGTCGCTCGATCTTTCCGCTTTCCGGGAAGATCATCCGATGGCGCTTTCAGGAGGTCAGAAACAGCGCGTCGCGATCGCGTCCGCGCTCGTATCGGAGCGCGAGATTTTGGTCTTCGACGAGCCGACGAGCGGGTTGGACCTGGTTCACATGCGCGAAACGGCGCGGAATATCGCGGCGTTGAAACGGAACGGCGTAACCTCGTTCGTTGTGACCCATGATCCGGAGTTTATTCTCGCGTGCTGCACGCACGTGATCCGGATCGAGGCGGGCGAAATAAGCGGGAATTATCCGCTTGACAGTTCGGGCGTCAAGAACCTGACCGCCTTTTTCCGGCATGACGAATCCATGGCCGAGCGGACTTGAGCTTTTTCGACGGCGCGATTTCATAAAAAGGCCGGATTGAATTTTCCTCCGTTCTTCCGAACACGTATTAGAATTCACCCATACAAAAGACAGTTCTGACAGAGGAGACATGCGATGGAAAGTTACGACGTAGCCGTTATCGGCGCCGGACCGGGGGGATATGTGGCGGCGCAGCGTTGCGCGGAATTGGGGCTTAAAACGGCGGTGATCGAAAAAGAGACGTTGGGGGGCGTGTGCGTCAACGTCGGCTGTATCCCGACCAAGTCGCTCCTGAAAAACGCGGAGGTCGCCCGGCTCGTTCGAAAGGAAGCGAAAACTTTCGGCGTATCGTTCGAAAACGCCGCGCTCGATTACGCCGCCGCCGTTGAAAGGAGCCGTAAAGTTTCGAAGCGTTTAAGTCAGGGCGTCGGCTTGTTAATGAGAAAAGGAGCGGTCGGCGTTTATTCCGGCGTGGGTTCGTTCCTGTCGGCAGATACGCTGCTAATTAAGAAGGATGACGGGGCGGAAGAACGGATCGGCGCGAGAAACGTAATTATCGCAACCGGAACGCGGCCGGCGGATATCGGGAATATCCGCTGCGACGGCGAACGGATCATGAATTATCGTCAGGCGATTCTAAACCCGAACCTGCCGAAATCGGCGATTGTGATCGGCGGCGGCGCGCTCGGCGTCGAATTCGCTTCGGTCTGGGCGGCGTACGGAGCGGAAGTAACCGTGGTTGAGATGATGCCGACGCTCCTTCCGGGCGACGATGAGGAGGCCGCGCTCGAGCTGGCGAAACAGTTTAAGCGCGCCGGGATTAAAGTCCTGACCGGCCATAAGCTGAAATCAGCGGCGGCGACTGAAAATCAGGCGGCTGTCGCGCTTGAGTATGGCGCGGATGAGGTATCGCTGAGCGCCGATCATGTCCTGATCGCGATTGGCTTCCGTCCGAATACGGAAGCGTTGTCGTTGGAAAACGCCGGCGTCGCGACGGACGCGCGCGGCTGGATCGCGACGGACGCGTTCGGGAAAACGAACGTCGATTCGATTTACGCGATCGGCGACGTTTCCGGAAAAATTCAGCTGGCTCATGTCGCCTCGGCGCTGGGACGGATCGCGGCGGAGAAAATCGCCGGACGCAGCCCGGCCGGATATGATCCCGACCTGATTCCGCACGCGACGTACTCGATTCCTCAGGTGGCGGCGGTCGGGCTGACGCAGGCGGAAGCGGAAAAACGCGGGATTCCGGCCGTCGTCGGCAAGGCGGATTTTATCGCCAACGGAAAAGCGATCGGTCTTGACGATTACGTCGGCTGGGCGAAGCTCGTTTGCCATGCCGAGACGGGCGTCGTTCTCGGCGGGACGGTGATCGGACCGGAAGCTTCCGAGATGCTGCCGGAGATCGCGCTGGCGGTTCGGCTGAAGCTGAAAGCGGGCGATATCGCCGCGACGATTCATGCGCATCCGACGCTGTCGGAAATCGTAGCGGACGCGGCGCACGACGCGGTCGCGAAGCTGGAAAAGTAAAATTTACGGGGATGAGGGGGTTTCGAAAACCTCTTTATCCCTGTTTTCAATTCATAGCCGGATTCGCCGCCGCTTGTCACAAAATATTTGTTCCTTTTTCTGTCAAGGTCTCAAGATTATCCTTTCAGTTCCGCTCGGGTTGTTTCACCGTTTTTATAATTCGAACGGATCGTAACCGACGGCCCGCTCTATATGTTTATTTTTTTTCGAGTTTTCACGCTTTTTAGTGTATACTAATCGTACTACCCCGCAGGGGTGGGGTCCTGAAAGGTCAGGTCCGAATCGAGACGAATCGAGGTTCACATGAAACAAACCTATACTGTTACCGGGATGACGTGCGCCGCCTGCTCCGCCGCGGTCGAGAAAGCGGTTAACGCGCTTCCCGAAGTCGAAAGCGCCGCCGTCAATCTGCTCGCGAACCGGCTGACGGTCGTCGGCAGCGAAGCGCTCGACGAAGCGGCGGTCATTCAGGCGGTCGAAAGAGCCGGATACGGGGTTATCCGTCCGGCTGCGAAAGGGAACGCAGCCGCGGCGAAAACGGACGCAAAAGAAGCGGTTCAAACCGAGATCCGGACGTTAAAAACGCGCCTGATCGTTTCGTCCGCGTTCCTCCTTCCGCTGATGTATCTCTCCATGGGGCACATGATGGGGTTCCCGATCCCGTCCGGATTTCACGGAGCCGGGAACCAGGTCGTTTTCGGTTTGACGCAGTTCTTATTATTGCTGCCGATCCTGTATATCAATCGGAAATTTTTCGCCGTCGGCTTCCGAACGCTTTGGCATCGTTCGCCGAATATGGATTCGCTGATCGCGATCGGTGCGGCCGCCGCGACGGTTTACGGGATCTACGCGCTGTATAAAATCGGCTGGGCGGTCGGGCATGGCGACGCGGCGACGGCGAATCATTTCGCGATGGATATTTATTTTGAATCGGCGGGAACGATTTTTACGCTGATCACGGTCGGGAAATATCTGGAAGGGCTTTCGAAAGGCCGGACGACCGACGCGCTCGGGAAGCTCCTCGATCTGGCGCCGAAAACGGCCGCCGTTATCCGCGGCGGGGAAGAAGCCGTAATTCCGATCGAGGAAATCGTCGTCGGCGATATTATCCTGGTCCGGCCCGGAGAAGCGGTTCCGGTCGACGGAACGGTTATCGAAGGTTCGAGCGCGGTCGATCAGGCGGTCCTGACCGGCGAAAGCGTCCCGGTCGAAAAGACGGTCGGCGATCCGGTTTATATCGCGACGCTGAATCGGACTGGCGCGTTCAAGTTCCGCGCCGATAAAGTCGGAGAAGATACGACGCTGGCTCAAATCGTTCAGCTCGTCAGCGACGCCAACGGCTCTAAAGCGCCGATCCAGAAGTTGGCGGATAAAATCGCCGGGATTTTCGTTCCGACGGTTATCGCGATCGCGCTTGTCTCGCTGATCGTTTGGCTGCTTTTGGGAGAGCCGTTTGAATTCGCGTTGTCGATCGCGATCGCGGTCCTGGTGATTTCCTGTCCCTGCGCGCTGGGGCTGGCGACGCCGGTCGCGATTATGGTCGGGACGGGGCAGGGGGCGCTGAACGGGATCCTGATTAAGTCGGCGGACGCGGCTGAAATCGCGCATGAAGTCCGCACCGTCGTTTTTGATAAAACGGGAACGATTACCGAAGGACGGCCGACGGTCAGGCAGGTTCTTCCGGCGGATGGCGTTTCCGAAGACGAACTCTGGCGCGCGGCCGTCGCGCTCGAAAATTCTTCGGAGCATCCGTTCGCGAAAGCGATCCTGAACGCCGCGGCGAAACGCGGGATCAGCGGCGAGGAAACCGGCGTCAGCGATTTCGAGGCGTTATCCGGCTTCGGCGTAAAGGCGACGGTCCGCGGCGTCGCGATGGCGGGCGGGAACGCGCGCCTGATGGCGGCGGAAAAAATTTCGCTGCCGGAAGCGGTCGCGGATCCGGTCCGCTTCGCTGAAGCGGGCGAGACGCCGCTCTATTTCGGCGCGAACGGGCGTTATCTCGGCTTGATCGCCTGCGCGGATGCGATTAAGGAGACCAGCCCGAAAGCGATCCGCAGCCTGCAGGCGATGGGGATTCGGACGGTCATGCTGACGGGCGATAACCGCGCGACGGCGGAAGCGATTCGTCGCCAGGTCGGAATCGATACCGTTTTCGCCGAAGTCCTGCCTTCGGATAAGGAAGCGAAGATTCGCGAATTGCAGTCGGAAACGGACGCGAAAGGGAATCGACGGAAGGTCGCGATGGTCGGCGACGGGATCAACGACGCCCCGGCGCTGGCGCGCGCCGACGCCGGGATCGCGATCGGCGCGGGGACGGATATCGCGATTGAGTCGGCGGATATCGTGCTGATGAAGAGCGAGCTGACCGACGTCGTGACCGCGATTCAGCTGTCCCGGGCGATGATGCGTACGATTCGCCAGAATTTATTCTGGGCGTTCTTTTATAATAGTATCGGGATCCCGTTAGCGGCCGGCGTTTTTTTCGGACTTTTCGGATGGAAGCTGACGCCCGATTTCGCCGCCGCTGCGATGAGCCTGAGTTCGGTAACGGTCGTGACGAACGCGCTTCGTTTACGCGGATTCCGGCCGAAATGGATCGCTTCCGCGCCGCCGGCGCATGAGGACGGGGACGAAAGCAAATCGCTCTCGCCGGCCGGCGAGCCTTCCGGCGCGGCAAGCGAAAAAGAAAGCGAGATGATGATGAAAAAAGTGTTGGTTGTTGACGGGATGATGTGCGCCCATTGCCAGGGGCGGGTCGAATCCGTTTTAAGCGCGATCAAAGGCGTAAAGAGCGCCGCGGTTAACCTCGAAGCGAAGACGGCGACGGTCGAGCTGAGCGAAGCGGTCGGCGACGACGTCCTGAGCGCCGCCGTCAGCGACGCCGGATATCCTGTGCTCTCGATCCGGGACGCTTAGTCAATGCAGGCGGACGGCGAAAAAATTACGAGCCTGCTGCGGACCGCGCGCGGTCAGCTGGACGGGATTTTGAAGATGGTCGGGGAAGATCGGTACTGCATGGATATTTCCCATCAGCTCCTGGCGACGCAGGCGATTCTTAAACGCGCCAACCGGGAAATCCTGCTGGCGCATATTAACGGCTGCGTCCGCGAAGCTTTCGAACGGGCGGACGAAAAGGCTAAGGACGAGAAGATCGCCGAGATCCTCTCGCTGATTAATAAGCTGTAAAAATGGGCCAAAGCGGAACGAAACGCTGCGTTATTTTCGGAGCGGGGAACAGCGGCGGCACCGTCTATTCCCCGCGTTCGGACGATTTGATTCTCGCCGCGGACGGCGGATACGCGGCGCTGCGCGAACGCGGAATCGAACCGGACCGGGTTATCGGCGATTTTGACTCGCTCGGTTATGTCCCGGACGGCGGGAATGTGCTGAGGTTCCCGCCGGAAAAGGACGCGCCGGATATGATCCTGGCGATCCAGTACGGTCTGGCGCAAGGCTGTCGTGATTTCGCGCTTTACGGCGCGACGGGATCGCGCCTGGATCATTCGTACGCCAACCTGCTGGCGCTGCGTTATCTTCGTGAAAAAGGGGCGTTCGGACGGATTTACGCGCCGGATGGGGAAATATTCGTCCTGATGAACGAACGATACGAATTTTCGGATCGGGAACGCGGAAAAATTTCCGTGTTCAGTCTAAGCGAGGAAAGCCGCGGCGTGACGATTTCGGGATTGAAGTATGCGCTGACGGAACGGCGCCTGACGGCGGGCGACTGGATCGGACTGAGCAACGAGTTTATCGGGCGGGCGGGATTTATCCGCGTCCGCGAGGGGGTTTTGCTGATTATTCGGAACGCCGCGGGCGTAGATTAAACGGCGCGGTTCCGAGCGGCTTGGATCGATTGGGAAAAGGTATGAAATTACACGGCGCGATTTTTGATCTGGACGGTACGCTTTTAGATTCGATGGGAACCTGGTCGAAGCTGAGCGAGGATTTTCTTCGCGAACGCGGCTTTGAACCGACGGCGGCATTTCTGGAATTATTGGCTCCGGTCGCGCTGCGTCAGGCTGCGGAGATGCTGATCGCCGAATACGGTTTGAACGAAAGCGTCGAAGAAATCGTCGCGGATTTTATGACGAAGGTCGGCGATTATTTTGATCGCGTCTTTGAATTGAAATCCGGCGCGGCTGAATTTGTGCGGGAGCTGCGCGAGCGCGGGATTCCCTGCTGCGTCGCTACGGCGGCCGAACGGATTCATACCGAAACGGCGTTGAAACGGTTGCAGCTGATCGACGCGTTTGAATTTATTCTGACGACGGAAGATGTCGGAAAAAGCAAGCTGCATGCGGATATTTTTCTGAGCGCCGCCGCGCGGTTGGGGCTGCCGGCGGGCGAATGCGTTGTGTTTGAGGATTCGGTGTACGCGATGCGAACGGCGAAAGCGGCCGGATTCGGGGTCGTCGCGATCCATGAACCGGCTACGTCCGGAAATTTAGATGAGATCCGCGCCGTTTCGGATCGGTTTATCGCGTCGTTTGCGGAGGCGCCGGGA
>JASBYO010000006.1 GCA_029983925.1 Flexilinea sp. | reverse complement strand
GGCCGGCGGTTTCGAACGCGATCGGTTTTGAGTCGACCGGATGTTCCTTGCCGTCGTAAACGGAAACGGAAATGCTATGAATCGGGAAACCGGCTAAAGCGCCTTCTTTCATGACGTTCCGGATCCCTTTTTCGATCGCCGGGATATACGACGCGGAGATCGCGCCGCCGAAAATATCGTTCGTGATTTCGAATTCGGACTCATGATTCGGCTTGATGCGCAGGTGAACTTCGCCGAACTGCCCGGATCCGCCGGACTGTTTCTTATGGCGGTACATCGCCTGACCCTCGCGCGTAATCGTTTCTTTATACGCGACTTTCGGTTCGCGGATCAGCAGGTTAACCTGGAATTTCGTTTCGGCCCGGCGGATGACGACGTCGATATGCTGGTCGCCTAAGCCGCTCATGACCGTTTCTTTCGTGTCGGGGTCGTTCGCCCAGCGGAGCGTCATATCTTCTTCGCAGAGGCGCGTCAGAGTAGAGCTGATCTTCGTCGAGTCGGCCTGCGTCTTCGGGAGAACGGCGACGCGGAAAAGCGCGAGCGGATAGTTCGGCGAGACGACGCGGAGCGGGTTGGCTTTATCGGAGAAAGTATCGCCGGTCACCGTTTCCGTCAGTTTCGCGACGGCGCAGATATCGCCCGCATTGACGGTTTTAACGTTTGTCATCTCTTTACCGCAGGGGATCATCAGGTTTCCGTAACGTTCCTCAAAAGCGCGCGACGAGTTCCAGACGCGGGCGTCGGAAGTCATTTTCCCGGAAATCACGCGGATAAATGTCTGTTTGCCGACGAACGGATCGGCGGTCGTCTTCCAGACGTAGCCGACGAGCGGACCGGATTCGCTGAACTTGATTTCGACTTCATTGTCGCTTTTATCGAGCGCGGCGACCGGTTTCGCTTCGAGCGGACTCGGGAATAAGTTTATAATCGCTTCCATTAATGGCGTCAGCCCGATTCCGTCGTTGGCCGCGGAGCAGAGGACCGGAACGAGCGAGCCGGATTTGACGCCGCTCGCAAATCCGCGGCGGATTTCTTCTTCGCTTAATTCCATCGTCTCAAAGAATTTTTCCATTAATTCGTCTTCGCCCTCAGCCGCCGCTTCCATCAGTTCGGCATGCAGGTTTTCGGCTTCAGCGCGGTATTCTTCCGGAATTTCGACCGCTTTATTGTCTTTCCCGTAGGCTTTCATCGACAAAATATCGATGACGCCCTGGATCCCCATCTGTTCTCCCCAGGGAATCTGCGTCTTGACCAGGCGCGCGTCCTTCGCGAACGCGGCGAAGGAATCGACGGCACGGTTGAAATCGGCGTTTTCGCGATTCATCTTCGAAACCAGAACGATCCGCGGGAGTTCGAATTCGTTCGCTTTCTTCCAGGCGATCTCGGTTCCGACCTCGGTTCCGGAAACGGCGTCTAAAAGGATAACCGCGGCGTCGGAAACTTTTAACGCCGAGATCATTTCGCCGACGAAATCGGTGTAGCCCGGCGTGTCGAGAAAGTTGATCTTCTTGTCGCCGTAAGCTACGGGAACGACGGAGGTATACAGCGAAATCGTCCGACGCTTTTCTTCGTCATCGAAGTCGGAAACTGTCGTACCGTCCTCAATTCGCCCGAGACGCGAAATCGCGCCGGAATACTTGAGCAGCGCTTCGGCTAAAATCGTTTTCCCGGAGCTGCTGTGCGAGATGAGCGCAACGTTACGAATATCTTTGGATTCATATTCTTTCATGCTTTTTTTCCTTTTTCATCGGTGATCTGCTGTCACACGTTATTAAAACCAAAAAAATCTTAACAGCCTTACTATTTTAGTAGGGATTTTGACACTTGTAAAGGATATTCGAACATCATTCGGGAATTTGACGCGTTTGGCGGGGATCCGGCTGTTTTTTCGAATTTTTCCGATTTCGGGCTCTTTCCCGCTCCCCGCCGGATTTTCAAAATCCGCTTCAGAACGATTTAATGTCTTCTTCTAAAAGAAAAATCGCTTTCGGTTTATCCCCGGCTTTGATCGCGTTCAGGATCGCCGAATGATTATCCGACATCTTATTATCCGCGACGGTGCTCCAGCTTGACCAATACAGCTTCGCGAAGGTAATTAATTGACTGTCTAAGATTCTTCTCAAAGAGTCGTAAAAAAATTTATCGGAATAAGACTGCGCTAAGGCGAGATGGAAGACGCTCGTCTGTTTCCAGTATTCGAACGGGTTATTCAGAACCGTTTTATCCATTTTAACAATGCTGCCGCGGATCCGGAGGATATCTTTTTCGGAGATTTTTTCGAAGAACAGCCCGAGATAACGCGGCTCCATATTCAGACGGAAGCGGATAATTCCTTCGAGATAATTCCGATCGACGATTTGAATCTTATAGCCGACGCGCGGAATACTGACTAAGATATTTTCATGGCAGAGCCTGACCAGCGCTTCGCGGACCGGAGATTTTGAAACCTGATACTGTTCGATTAGATTGGCTTCGGTTAATACGCTTTCCGAATTGATTTCGCCTTGGATGATGGAAGCGATTATCGCGTCGTAAATCCCTTCGCTCAAAGTTGTTTTCATACTTCCTTAATCTCCTTACGGCTGTCCGATTCGGGCGGCAAGCGTCCCGACGCCAAGCTTCCGATTTAAAATCGCTTGAAATTACCGATTTTCGCGGGCGGTCCGTTCGATTGGAAAATTCCTGTTTCCGCGAAGAATTCGGAAAAAGTCAAAACTGCGAAAATATCGGAACGCAGCTTTGACTTTTTCCGGCAAATCCGACCGTTTCCGGTTCCCGTTTAGCGCGGACGTTAACGCTTCCGGTTGTAATCTTCGACGGCGCCGACGATCAGCTCCAGCCGTTTCGGATCGAAATTCTCTTTAACGGTGCAATCCGCGCCTAAGGCGACGCCGCGCGTTCCCGCCTCGTCGAGAATTCCGAAGACGGCTTCGCGGATTTCGTCTTCGTTCCCGTCGTATAAAAGCGTTCCGGCGTTGTTATCGAACCCGCCGAGAACCGGTTTCCCGCCGAAGATCTTTTTCCCTTCGGCTAACCCGACGTTTTCGGTATGCGTCGCCCAGTTGAAAATTTTCGCGGGATAATCGGCGTACCAGTCGAGGTTGTTCTTGTAATGACCGTAGCCGCAGATGTGGATCATGATGTTGTCGGTATATTTGCGGATATGATTCATGATCAGCAGATCGAGCGGACGGACATATTTATCGTGAATTTCGCGGTCGGCGCGCGGATCCTGAAGCGCCTGAACGCTGTAATAGATTCCGTCGATTTTCGTTTCGGCGAATAACCTGTCGATCAGGCACATAACGTCTTTCGCGATTCGGTTCCCGGCCGCGACCATCGCCTCTTTATCCTCGAAGAAGAGCCGGCAGAATTTTTCGAAATCTTCGTCGTATTCCTCGAATTTCAGCCGGATATACTGGAGCGGGGAAAAGATATTATAGTAAGTATAGACTTCCCCGTTTACGAAATCACAGATTTCCTTAACGTATTTGACCTGTTCGCGAATAAACGGATGGTCCTCTCCGCAGGATTCGATCCCTTTGATCCCTTCGACGCTGTCGATCTGACGGGACGTCATGGCCGGGTGGCCGAAGAACCCGTCCGACATGATCTTGACCAGGTCCGGTTTGAAGCGCTGAATATAATCTTTCTGTCCCTGATAAACGCGGGCTAAAACGTCCGGGTCGGTTAGTCCGCGGTGATGGTCGTGAAACGATACGTAATGGTGCCAAAAGACGACCGGAACTCGTTCCGGAATTTCGTTGTTGATGAACTGTTTTACAATTTCTCGTTGTGGGGTCATGCTGTCTCCTCGATTTCGTAAACTTATCCGCTAAAATTCGGATTGGTAAATTCATGGCAGGCGTCGCGGATCATCCGTACGCGGCGGTCGTCGATATCGTTCGGAATCGAGCAATCCGCGCCCATAATGAAGCCGCGGTAACCGTTTTCCTCGATCAGCCTCCGCGCGGTCTGGCGCAATTCCTCCGCGCTGCCGGAATCGATGACCGTTCCGGGGTTGTTGTCGAATCCGCCGAGGACGGCCGCCCCGTTGAAATAAGCTTTCCCCTGCGCTAAACTGATTTTTTCCGTATGCGCCGCCCAGTTATAGATTTTCGCGCGGTAATTTCGATAGGCTGAAAACCGGTTTTCATGATGCGCGTAGCCGCAGATATGCAGAATATTGGCGTCGCGGATTTGGTTCGCGGCTTCGAGAACGGGAAGCTCCGCGGGCGTAACGATCCGAGCGTAACGCTCGTCGTCGAAGACGGGACTTTGAATATTCTGAACGCAGTAATAAAGACCGTCGATTCCGCTTTCCGCGAACAGCTTCTCCGTCAGGATCAGAATATCCTCCATGATCCGCAGCCCGGCATCCCGGAACGCGTCCGGATAACGCTCGGCGAGCGTCACGAATTTGTCAAATTGCAAGTCTAAAAAGTCGAAACGAATCCGGATCATTTGCAGCGGCGAAAAAATGTTGTAATAACACATCACTTCGTCCCGCAGCTTGTCGCTGATCCGGCGCACGTGTTCGACCTGCCGCGTAATCCAGGGATGTTTCTCTCCGATCGGCCTGATTCGTTTCAGATCGCTTTCCGATTCAAACGCGTTGTTCATGATCGGCGGATAACCGAAGAACCCTTCCGACATGATTTTCATCATGTCGGGCTGGACGAGACGATAATAGTCAAGATGTCCTTGGTACGCGCGCTCGAGGACTTCCGGATTCTCGAGGCCGATAAACTGGTCCCTTCCTAAGATGAAATGGTGCCAAAAGCCGCAGGGAACCCGGTACGTCTCCCGGTTATTCATCGCCATTTCAAGCAGCGTTCGTTTGTCAGTTTGCGTCATTTCGGCGTTTCCCCGCTCTTCGCCTATAAAGTCTCGGCTACGGTGTCGCAGAGCGCCGAAATCTGATACGCCATGGTGACGGCGCCGGGATCGAGATGTCCGACGCCTTTGTCCGCCTGATAAGTCGCGCGGCCGCGAACGGCTTCCATCTTTTTCGTCGCCTCCGCGCCGGCTTCCGCCGCGCGCTTGACGCTTCCGAGGAGTTCTTTTTCGTCTGAATTCGCTTCGAGACCGGCCGTAAAAGCGTCGACCGCCGGAGCGAGCGCGTCGATCATCGTTTTAAAGCCGCGCTGCGCCTTTCCGCGCGTTTGGATATCGTTCAGCATTTCCTGCAGAACGTCGCGCAGATCTTCCGCGGTCATGAATTCTTTTCCGGCTAATTTCTTCCCGGCGGCGATATACGCTCCGCCGTATAAAACGCCGGAGGATCCGCCGATCGTCGCCATCATCGTCATCCCGATTTTCTGGAACAGCGCGTTCAGCGGCAGCGTTTTTAACTCTTCGGACAGATCGTTCAATTTCGCGAACCCTTTATTCAGGTTTGCCCAATGGTCTCCGTCTCCGGTCGCCAAATCAAGGTCGGTCACGTAGGTTTCGTTGGCGCGGATGAGTTCGTATGCCCGGAGGAGATACGCGACGTAAAGTTGGGAATCGATACGCATCTCGCTTTACCCTCCGATCTTCAATCCGGGCGTTCGGCACGGGGCTAACAGCAGTTCTTCCAGTTCGTCGTCGAGTTTCATCAGCGTGACGCTGGCGCCCGCCATATCTATCGAGGTCATATAGTTGCCGACCAGGGTATGGACGACCCGGATACCGCGGCTTTTCAGAATTTCATGAACTTCGGCGTTTAAAATATACAGTTCCATAATCGGCGTCGCGCCCAGCCCGTTGACAAGCAGCGCGACCCGGCTGTTGTCGAAATCGTAATCGGCGAATAAAAAGTCGGTCAGCGTTTTGGCTAACGCTTTCGCGCTTTGGACTTCGCTTTTGTGGACGCCGGGTTCGCCATGGATCCCCATCCCGATCTCGATTTCGTTCTCGCCGAGTTCGAAGTTCGGACGCCCGACCGCCGGAAGCGTACAGGCCGCCATCGCCATCCCCATGCTGCGGACGTTGGCGATCGCTTTTTCCGCGGCGGCTTTGACTTCGGCTAAGTCAGCGCCGGTCGCCGCTTTAGCGCCGGCGATTTTATGGACGTAGACCGTGCCGGCGATGCCGCGCCGTCCGGTCGAGTACGTGCTGTCTTCGACGGCGACGTCGTCGCGGACGATAACGTGATCGACCTCGATCCCTTCCATGCGCGCGATTTCTTCGGCTAACTCGAAGTTCATGATATCGCCGGAGTAATTTTTGATGACGAGGAGGACGCCTTTGCCGCTGTCGGCGCGCCGGATCCCTTCAATAATCCGATCCGGGCTGGGCGACGAGAACATGTTCCCGGCTACCGCGGCGTCCAACATGCCGGCGCCGACATAACCGGCGTGCGCCGGCTCATGACCGGAACCGCCGCCGGAAACGATACCGACGCGGCCGGATTTGACTTTTTTCGCAATGACTTCAACGTCGGGAATATATTCGAGCGTCGGTTCGGCCAGCGCCAATCCTTTTAACGTTTCGCTGACGACAAGATCGGGGTGATTGATAATTTTTTTCATCGTTCGATTGATTCCTTTCTTATTTCAATCCTAAATAGATTTGCCGGACGCGGTTATCGGCGGCGATGTCTTTCGCCTTTCCTTCCATGCCGACGGTTCCGTTTTCTAAGACATAGGCGCGGTTTGAAACCTGGAGCGCCATGTTGGCGTTCTGCTCGATGAGCAGGATGGTTACGCCTTGTTTCTGAATTTCGATAATCAGCTCGAAAATCTGGTTTACGATATTGGGAGCCAGTCCGAGAGAAGGTTCGTCGAGCAGTAAGAGTTTCGGCTCGCTCATCAGCGCCCTTCCGATCGCCAGCATCTGCTGTTCTCCGCCGGAAAGCGTTCCCGCCTGTTGGCGGCGGCGCTCTTTCAGCTTCGGAAAGAGCTGGTAACAGCGCGCGTACGCGTCTTCGATCTGCTTTTTATCCGTCGAAACGTAAGCGCCGAGCCGCAGGTTATCCTCGACCGTCAGATCGGGAAAGACTTCGCGCCCTTCGGGAGAGAGCCGTAACCCCATTTTGACGATCTTATACGCGTCGAGATTGGTGATCTCTTTATCTTGAAAAACGACTTTCCCCGAACGCGCGTGGATCAGTCCCGAAATCGTATTGACCAGGGTCGATTTTCCCGCCCCGTTCGCGCCGATCAGGCAGACAACCTCGCCGTCGTTAACAGTCAGGGAAATCCCTTTCAGCGCATGGATCGCGCCGTAATAAGTATGGAGGTTTTCAATTACCAACATGGAGTTCCCCTCCCAAATACGCCTTGATAACGCGCGGGTTATTCGCGACGGCTTCCGGCAGCCCCTCGGCGATCAGTTTCCCGTCGTCTAAAACGTAAATCCGGTCCGAAATGTTCATGACGACGCGCATGTCGTGTTCGATCAGAAGGATGGTATAACCCAGGCTGCGGATATAGCGGATACAGTTCAGCAGCTCATCCGTTTCCTGCGGATTCATTCCCGCCGCCGGTTCGTCGAGCAGGATCAGTTCGGCGCCGGTCGCGATCGCGCGCGCGATTTCCGCTTTGCGCTGGTCCCCGTAGGGAAGGTCGCCGGCGTATTCGTCCTTCTTATTCTCCAGTCCGAGAATTTTAAGGATCTCGATCGCTTTATAAATTTTCTCGTCTTCTTCCTTTCGGAATTTTCGCGTTCGGAACGTTGAATCGAAGAGGCTGTAATGCGTTCGCGTGTGCGTCCCGACGAGGACGTTTTCAATCACTTGCATATCCTTGAACAGGCGGATGTTTTGAAAAGTCCGCGAGATTCCCTTCTTGACAATCGTTTGGGGTCTTTTCCGATCGATCCGCTCCCCTTTGAAATAAATTTCTCCCGAATCCGGAAGGTAAACGCCGGTCAGGATGTTGAAGACGGTCGTTTTCCCGGCGCCGTTCGGCCCGATCAGGCTGACGATCTCGTTTTTCGAGATATTCAGGCTGACGTCTTCGACCGCGCTGATTCCGCCGAATGAAATTGAAATGTCTTTAATATCGAGTAATGGTTCACGCATGATTCGTTTCTCCATCGTCCGCCGTTTGATTTTGTGGCCCGCTGATCCTTTCTATAACCGTTTTCCGGATCGGATAAGGCAGGCGCGACTTCCAGCCGAGGATACCCTGCGGCCTGAAACGCATCATCAGAATCAGGATCAAGCCGTAGATGACGAAGCGGTAATCGGTCAGCGAGCGGGAAAGTTCCGGAAGCAGGATCAGGATGATTGAGCCGATGACCATGCCGCGCAGCGTTCCCATGCCGCCGAGAATGACGATGCTCAGAATGATCGTCGACATATCAAACGTGAAGGTATTCTGATCGATATAGCCCAGCTGGGTCGAATAGAGCGAACCGGCTAAAGCGGAGATAACGGCGGCGAGGACGAACGCTAAGACTTTGTAGTAAGTAACGTTGATCCCCATCATGACGGCGGCGGTTTCGTCGCCTTTGACCGCCCGCAGCGCGCGGCCCGTTTTCGAACGAACCAGCGTTCGGCAGAACAGCATGACCAGCAGCATCAGCAGCAGCGATAGGTAGTACATGCCGCTGTTCGCCATCGTGAACGTGATACCGCCCAGGGCCGGACGCGGAATCCCGCGGATCCCCATCGGTCCGTTCGTCAGCGGTTCCCAAACGATAATCACGGTTCGGATAATTTCGCCGAACCCGAGCGTAATAATCGAAAGGTACGTCCCGGTCAGCCGTAAGCTCGGCAGTCCGATGACGATTCCGACCGCGGCGGCGAGAACGACGCAGACGATCAAAGAGGTAAAGAAATTCCAGCCGTAGACTTTGGTCAAGATCGTCGTCGCGTAAGCGCCGACAGCGACGAATCCGGCCTGACCGAGCGAAACCAGCCCGGTATAGCCGACTAAAATATTTAAGCCCAGCGCGAGGGTAATATAAATCGCGACTTTGACGACGATGTTCATCAGGTATGAGTTCAATCCCAGCCAGGGAACGATCAGCAGAACGGCTAAGGCTGCGCCGGTCAGGATCATGAAGACCGAAGGCTGATAAAGGAATTTCTCAAGATTATTGAATGAGATCTTTTTATCCCGCATAGTTTACACCTTTTTGATTGATTTCTTACCCAGGAACCCGTTGGGACGGATAATCAGAACGCAAATCAGGATAATAAAAGCCATGGAGTCGCGGAATTCGGACCCTAAGACGGTCGCGGCGAACGATTCGCTGATCCCGACGACGAGACCGCCGAGGAGCGAACCGGGTAGGCTGCCGATTCCGCCTAAGACCGCGGCGGCGAACGCTTTCAGCCCCGCGGTGTACCCCATGTTCGGATACGCCATGTTATAGTAGCTGCTGACGAGCGTCCCGGCGATCGCCGCGGACATCCCGCCGAGGAAAAACGTGAACGAGATGACGAAATTGACGTTGATCCCCATCAATTTGGCGGCGGTGATATTCTGTTCCGACGCGCGCATGGCGAGGCCGATTTTCGTCCGTTCGACGATCAGCAGCAGGCAAATCAGCAGCGCCAGCGAGATGACCAGCATGCCGATTTGAGTATAGGTAAACTTGATCGAGCCGACGATGATTTCGCCGGTTGGGAAAAGAGCCGGAAAAGCTTTCTTCTGACTGCCCAAACGGGCAATCAGAAGATTCGTAATTACGCTTGAGACACCAATTGTTGTGATGAGTGATGTAATTCCTTCCGCGCTCTTTTTCCGTAGCGGTTCCAACGCCGTCTTATCGATCAGAACGCCTAATATCCCGGTCAGAAGGATACCGATCAGGATCGCCGGTATGATTCCGATATTCAGGGAGATCAGGAACAGGATGGAATTTGCTCCGAACGCATAGACCGATCCGTGCGAGAAATTGACCAATCGCAAAATCCCGAAAACCAGCGAATAACCGACGGCGATCAAAGCATACGTCATTCCGATCGTAACACCATTCATGATTTGTTGTAACAACATGGTGGGCTAACCTCTTTCTTCTTCAGAAAGCAAAGAAAATTTTTACTTGGACGCGCCGTCTTCCAACAGGACGAACTCGCCGTTCTTAATCGTGACTTTTGTGAAGCTCTTCTGAACGTCGCCGTTCTCGTCGAATTTCGTCGTACCGGTAACGCCGTCATAGGTCAGATTCGCGATTTCGTCCCGGAGCGCGTCGGAATCTTTTTCGTCGCCGAGTTTTTCGACGGCGGTAAAGTAAATGCCGGCGGAGTCGTATGCCTGCGCCGTTAACGCGCTCGGTTCGCTCCCGAATTTTTCCTTGAAGTTGGCGACGAATTCCTGAACTTTCGGATCGTCGGACTTCGAGAAGAAGATAACCGGGAACGCGACGCCTTCGACCGATTCGCCGCCGAGCTTAATTAATTCTTCGGAGTACGAGTTCGAGAAACCGACGATTTGGATATCGGGGTTGATTTCTTTGTACTGGCGGGAAACCGGGGCGACCAGGTTGTACATCCCGACGCAGATCACGACGTCGGCGCCGGCGTCATGCAGTTTCGTAATGGCCGGGCGATAGTCGTCCGAACCTTCGATAACTTCTTCGTGAGCGACGACGGTCGCGCCGCTGTCGGCCATCTCTTCGACCAGATTCTTGACGATTCCGGCCGTGCTGACGCCCCAATCGGTTTTGATCGAGATGATACCGATGTTCTTCTTGCCGAGGTCGTTAACGGCGATATCGAGGCTCGCCTTGGCTTCGTGCATGATGACGGTGTTGTTGCGGAAAATGAAATCGCCGATGCCGGAATAATCAGGGTGCGAAGCCGACGGGGAGATTTCGATAATCTTGTAATCCTGGTAGGTCGGCGCGGCGGCCATGCAGACGCCCGAAGCGAAATGCCCGATGACGCAGCGGATATCTTTATCGCTGGCGATTTTATTCGCGACCGATACGCCTTCTTCGGGAGAGTTCTTGTCGTCGAACTGTTCAACGACGATCGAACGGCCTTGGATACCGCCTTTTTCGTTCCAGCTCTCGGCCATCATGGTAACGGCGTTGTAAAAGCCGATACCGTATTCGGAGTTGTCTCCGGTTAACGGGGCGGCGACGGCGATCTTGATCGGCGCTTCGTCGGCTGCGGCCGGGCTATTGACGATTCCGAACGCGACGGCAATGATCAGGATCATGCTCAACAAAAAACGTACTTTTTTCATTCTATTCTCCTTCGGTAGAATTTTTAAAACCAATCAAACTGTGAATATGATTGTTAGTATGATTTAGAATATCATCAGAGTTGGACCGCGTCAATGTTACAAACGTCTTAATTCAGGTATATATACGCTTCCGAAAACGGGTTCCGGGCTGATAGGGGAAAAAAAGAACCTGTTTCCAATTCCGGTAAACAGGTTCTTTCGGATTTATAAAAAACTTATGGGATCAGGCTGCGTCCGTTTCAGATCATGCCCCGATCGGCCATAAACAGGTCGAGCTCTTCTTTCGCGGCCGCGATCTTCAGTTCCGTCGCCGCCTGTTCGCGCTGATATTGCGTCAGGTAGACGAGCAGTCCGCGCATGGCGGTCAGCCGGTTCCCGGCCTGAACCCAGCAGAGCGACGATTCGGAATCGGCGACTTCGTCGGTGACATCTTCGCCGCGCGTCGCCGGCAGGCAGTGCATGAACTTGCAGCCGATATTGCCGAGCTGCATCAGTTCGCGGTTGACCTGATAATCATGGAAGATGCGGACGCGTTCGTCTTTCGGCAATTCCGATTCGTACAGCCCGTACCAGACGTCGGTATAGATGAAATCGGCGCCTTTAACCGCGTCGCGGTTATCCGTGACTTCCCAGCTCCCGCCGGAAACTTTGCAGTTGGCTTCCATGATGGCTTTATGCTCGTCGAGAAGCTGGTTGCCTTTCGGGCCGTAGTGGACGAAGTTCATGCCGAGTTTGGTCGTGATAAAGCCTAATGAGGCGCAGACCTGGGTCCCGTCGCCTACAAAAACGACTTTCACGTCCTCGAGCTTTTTCCCGCGCGGCAGGTTCTCGACGATCGTGCACATATCGCCGATTTCCTGCGTCGGGTGGTTGTAATCGGACATGCCGTTCAGAACCGGAATCGTGCAGGCGTCGGCGAGATCGACGATCGTCTGATGCGTGATAACGCGCGCCATGACGATATCGACCAGCTGGGAGAGAACGCGCCCGGTATCGCCGATCGTTTCATGCCCGCCCAGCTGGATCATGCCGGGCCCGAGGTATTGCGCGTGGCCGCCCATCTGGGCCATCGCGGTTTCGAACGAGACGCGCGTCCGCGTGGACGACTGCTGGAAGATCATCGCCAGCGTCTTATCTTTCATCAGCGGCGGATAATAGCCGGCGTTGATGCATTTTTTGATTTTCAGCGACAGCTCGATAATGTCGAGAAGTTCTTGCTTGGTAAAATCGGCGGTGTCGACGAAGTGACGAAGATGATATTGATTCATGTACTTTTTTTGTCCTTTCGTTGCTGTTCGGCGGAAATCGTTATTTCTTGACCGAGGGCTGCTGCTGGGTAATGCAATGAATATTGCCGCCGCCGAACGCGACTTCTTCCGTGCGGACCGGTTCGATTACGTAATCCGGGAACATGGCCTGAACCTGTTCCACGGCGAGAGCGTCGTTTTCATCGCCGTACTGCGGCATGATGATCGCGCCGTTCGTGATCAGGAAATTCATGTAGGACGCGATCGAGATTTCGCCTTCTTCGCGCGGGATCGCGCCGGTCGCGGTGTCGATCGTATCGGCTCCGACCAGGCAGCAGGGTTTCTTGGTCAGGCAGAGTTTGTGAACCTTGAGTTTCCGGCCTTTGGCGTCGGTCGCTTCGCAAAGCGTTTTGTAAGCGGCCTGCGCCTGTTCGTAAAACGGGTGATTTTTGTCTTCCGTGTAAATACAGGCGACTTCGCCGGGGCGGACGAAGCAGGCCACGTCGTCGATATGGCCGTTCGTTTCCGCCGGATCGATTCCGTCCTTAATCCAGATAATTTTTTCGAGGTTCAGGTACTCGACCAGCTTCTCTTCGATTTCTTCGCGCGTCAGCGTCGGGAAGTTTCGACCCGAATCGGGATTCAGCAGGCACATTTCCGTCGAAAGGAGCGTGCCTTCGCCGTCAACATGAATCGACCCGCCTTCCAGGATAAAGCCGTCGGTCCGGTAGGAATCGATTCCCTGCAGATCGCAGATTTTTTGGGCCATGGCGTCGTCGTTCGCCCAGGGGAAATACAGCCCGTCGACGAGACCGCCCCAGGCGTTGAATTCCCAGTCGCAGCCGCGGATTTCGCCGGTTTTATCGTTGATGACGAACGTCGGACCGCAGTCGCGGACCCAGGAATCGTCGCTGGAACATTCAACGACGCGGATATCTTCAGGAAGACGGGCGCGCGCGTTCGCGTACTGCGCGTTGCTGACGAGCATCGTTACCGGCGTATATTTCGCGATCGCTTTCGCGACTTCGGTAAAGGCTTTCTGGGCCGGTTTCGCGCCGTTTCGCCAGTTATCCGGCCGTTCAGGCCAGATCATGAAGACGTGATCTTGCGGTTCGAACTCTCCCGGCATGCGGAAGCCGTCCTGTTTCGGGGTTGAATCGTAAATTCTCTTTGCCATGATATTTATTCCTCCTAAAATGAATTAATAAAATTTGTTTTCAACGCGCGAATCGACCATGAAGCGGTCGGATTGCGCGTCAGTTCGCTTTCCGTTCCCGAGCAATGATCAGGATTTCTCCGAGGACGACGCTGATAATCGCGCCGATCGTAATCGGAAGGACGGTCGAGAGCGTCGCGGCGTCGAACGATAACGGGAACGCGGTAAAGAAGATCGAGATAACGATCAGCGCGATCGGAACGTACGCCATGATTTTCAGCATGATCGGGCCGCCGGGCACTTTGACCGGCCGTTCGGCGTCCGGATCGCTTTTGCGCAGTTTCAGGAACGCCGGGAAAATCGGAATATAGCTCATCAGCAGCAGGACCAGATTGAGCGCAAAGAAACTCCAGAACAGCTGCGAATCCGGGGCGACGATATTGACGATAACGCCTAAAAGGACGATGCCGGAAGCGACGATCCCGTTCATGAGCGCGGAACCGATCGGCATGTCGTTCTTGCTCCAGCGCTTTGTGAAAAATTTCGGCATGTCGCCGTGATCGGCAGCGTAGGCGGCGGTGGAGTTGACGCCCATCGACCAGGAGATCATGTTCCCGAACAGCGTTACCAGGAAAAGCAGCGCGACCAGACTGATAAAAATACCGGTTTCCGTCCCGCTCATCAGCATAACGGCGTCGATCAGGCCGGAATCGACGCTGATTTCCGACGTCGGGATCGCGGCCCCGATTCCTAATCCGCCGACCAGGTAGATCGCGGCGATCGCTAAACCGCCGATGACGATCGCCTGCGGGATCTGCTTTTTCGGATCGCGCATATCTTCAGAGAAAGTACAGACAACTTCGAAACCGAGCATGTTGAAGATAATGACGGAGATGTAGGAGAGGCTGTCGAGATTGAAGCTGGGGAGGAACGAGCCGGCGGACATGTCGTTGACGAACCCGTTTTTCAGCCCGAAGTAAAGCCCCATTCCGCCGACCAGCAGCGCCAGAACGACTTTGATAATCGCGCTGACGTTCAGAATTACGATATTATCGCAGACAGGGTAGAAAGCGATCAGCGTTACGATCCAGACGAACGCCAGTTGGATCAGGGCGCTGGGGATAATTCCGATCTCAATACCGGTCGCGATCGTAATCAGATCGGGACACATCACCGCGAGCGACGCCATCCACAGCGGGAAGTTCAGCCAGTACCACCAGGAAGCGCGCGCTCCCCAGCGCGTCCCCGGAAAAGCCTGATGGACCCAGTCGTAGAGTCCTCCGTCGCCCTGGTACGTCGTTCCCAGTTCGGACGAGATCAGTCCGTAAGGGAGGAGAAACGCGATAATCATGAAAAGCCACCAGAAAAACTGGCTGTTCCCGATCGCAGCGACGGGCGCCGCGGCCTCGGCGACGAATACGACGCAGATGACCGACAGGATGACGCTGCCTAAATTGAATTTTTTGTTCATATATTTGGATCCTTTCTTGATTTTATGGTCCGCCTTGTCGGGCGGTTCATTCCGAATTTTGTTCGTATCCGTTTTTAGCGAAAGTCGTACGATCGAAATAGCGGATCCCCGCGTCTCTTTTGGGGCAGGATAACATTTCCACGGCGGGTTTGCAATTTTATTCCGCTAAACTTTCGATAGATTTTTATTAGACTCGGGGGTTTATTTCTGAAAGACGCCCTAAACTCAGCGTAACAAGTGCACAGTTAGATTTTTTGCATGGCGTGCGTTTGGAATTTATGGCTCGGGCCACGGATATCGCCGACGGCGCCGGAATGGGCCGCGGTGAAAATCTGATAAAATTCAGGAAAACCGCACGGTGAGGAGAGCGGGTTCGCGGATGGATCCGACGCTGACGTTTATTTATAATATTATTCAAATTATCATTTTTTCATCGATCCTTACGGTTGGCGCGCTGCTAAAAATCGGCAGGAGCGAAAAAGCGGCGGGCGCGATCGTCGGTTTATTCCTTTTTTATTTAATGGATACGGTGATGATCTTCATGACCGAGTTTTTGCCTGATTTTATGAGTTGGTATGACGATAGTTTTATTCGAACGCCGTCGTTAAAGACGGTTATTTTTTTAGGCGTCGGATTTTTCACGCTGATGTGCTGGAGCGTTCTGACCGGATCGAATTTCACCGGCGTTCAAGGGATCGTGTTATTTGCTTTGGGCCTTTGGCTGGTTTTTGTTCCGCTGCTGAGCGAGGGCGCGATCGGATCGTTTCTTTTCTATTCCGGTTACCAGGTTTTTTGTATCTGTATTTCAATATTCGCGATTTGGCGGCTGCGCTCAATCGATTCTGATCGTTTGCTGATTCCGGCGCGGCGGATCCGTTTGTTGCTGATTGTTACGGTTATCTTCTGCGTGCTGATTATGTCGGAAGATTTTTACGTAATTTTCAGCGTCGATAATTACGACGCGACTGCGGGCGAGCTGGATATTTATTACCGTAACGTTAGCGAGGATGTGCTGCGCTTTATTTACAGCGGCCTGGCCGCGCTGCTCTTCTTCGGCCAAATTCCAAGAAACAGATCGGCAACGGCCGCGAACGCGATTCCTCGGACGTCGGCGCCGGAGGCGTTGATTCCGGAATCGGATCGGTCTTCAGCTTTGGAAAAAGGACGGATTCAAACGCCGGCAGAATATAAACGGATGAAATTTGCCCGGGCTTTAGCGCTGACGGATCGCGAAGAAGAAGTTCTGACGCTGTTATTGAGCGGTAAGAGCAACCAGGAGATCGGCGAGACGCTGCACATTTCGATCGGAACGGCCAAGGCTCATGTCCACGGGATTTTCCGGAAAGCGAAAATAACGCACCGTTACGAACTTTTGCCGCTTTTCGAATCGTTTAATCCGGACGGCTGAAAAATGACGCGCACCGGAAAATCGGAACGAACGAAAAATTCGCTCCCGACCCGGAAGGCAGCTTCAGTCGCTATTCGGCTTGATTGTCTTTCTTTGCCCCGATCCCGTCAAGAAAATTGCTTAAAGTTTTCTCTGATCCCCGATAAATTCCGCCGCGCCGCCGGCGTTGCGTTCAGCGCTGGTTCGTCATGTTCCCTGCCGCTTCGTCAAATGGGAATTCGGCGCGCAGCGTTTCAAATCTGCGGATCACCTCGGCGGCGCTGAGGTCCATTAACGGTTTGCGCATGTGACCCGCGTAGACGCCGCGGTGATTCAGAATCGTTTTGAACATCGATATATTTCCGCCGTACTGAAGGAATTCGACATATTTGGTCGCGGTCAGCTGCATGGCCTGCGCTTCGCGTAACTTTCCGGCTTTAAACAGTTCGTAGATCTTGACGAACGTCTCCGGTACCGGACCGGAGCAGCCTGAAACGACGCCGTCGCAGCCGATCGAAAGCGCCGGGAAGAATAAGTCGTCCGCGCCGATGACCACCGAAAAGTTCCCGTTACGGACGGTCAGATATTGAGAGGCGCGGCGAATATCGGGATATGAATATTTGACGCCGATAACCTGGGGGCATTCTTCCGCGATCCGGGTCATCAGTTCCAGCGAAATATCGTTCTTTGCCAATTGCGGAATGACGTAAACGTAGACCGGGAAATGGTCCGGGAGCGCGGCGCAGATTTCGGCGTAGTAATTTAATATTTCGCGGTCGGTCGCGCCGAAATAGGCGGGGGTCACGATCCCGATTCCGCTCGCGCCGATGTCATGAGCGTGTTTTGAAAGGCGGATCGTATCCGCCGTCCGCATCGCGCCGGTATGGATAAAGACCGGAACGCGGTCGCTCGCCGTTTTGACGACCGTTTCGGCGACGAGCTCGCGCTCAGCGTTATCCATTAGGTACATCTCTCCGGTCGTCCCGCATGGGTACAGGCATTGAACGCCTTTTTCTATCAGATATTCGGTCTGTTGTTTCAAGCCGTCAACGCTGACGCGGTCCTGATCGTCGAACGGCGTCGTCATCGCTGTAATTACGCCGTATAATTTATTTTCCATCGATATCATGGCTCCCTGAAGATGGTTTGAATCTCGGATAAAAAACGTCCCAATTATTGTATGGGTTTAGAACCGTTTGGCTGCGAATAACCGAGGACGTACCTGCTGCGGGTATGAATCGGCGCCAGGAACGCGATCCTTGATTCAGAGATCGCGTTCCTGGCGCAGGCGGCTTGTCTGATATATGAGTTTTATCCGAAGCCCGCGGCGAGCAGCGCCCGATATGACATTGCACAGCGCCTTGCCGGATTTCGGTTTATTCCTGCGGCGCGATGACCGTCCCGTCCGGGATAATCGCGTTTTTCGGAACGATAACGATTCCGTCGCGGACGTAATATTTCTTAATCGGGTCCGGGTCGTCGATTTCGATCCCTTCCGGGAAGGGGCGGATGACGACGTTGTCGCCGATACGCGCGTTTTTATCGATAATCGCCTGCGATATTTCGCAATTTTTCCCGATCCCGAGCGAGACGCTGAAGTAGCGGGCGTCTTTATAACTTTTTTCGAAAACGTCCTCGTCGACGCCCATGACGATCGTATCGCGGATAACGGTTCCTTCGTCGATAATCGTACGCAGCCCGATGATCGAGTGCTCGATTCGGGCGGCGTTGATAATTCCGCCGCGGGCGATGAGCGAATGATCGATGACGGTATTACGGATCTTCGCCGCCGGCATGTTGTTGATATACGTGTAAATCGGGTTGCGCGGATCGTAAAAATTGAATCTCGGGAGATCGTCGGTCAACATTAAGTTGGTTTCATAGAATGAACGGATGGTCCCGATATCTTCCCAGTAATCGTCGAACGTCCAACCGACAACTTCGTATTTATCAATCGCGTATGGGATGATATGTTTTCCGAAATCGGAGTAATCGAGCGAGTTTAATAACCCGACGAGCAGGTCGCGATTGAAAAGATAAATCCCCATCGATCCAAGGTACGGCCGCTCGGGATCGTCGATACTGACGAGGTCCTGGAGGACGGCGGGGTCTTTCGGCTTTTCCTTGAAAGCCGAGATTTTTCCGCTCGGTTCGCATTTCAGAATACCGAAGCGGCTGGCTTCGTCCTTATGGATCGGTTGGGTTGCGATCGTGACGTCGGCTTTTTTCTCGATATGATATTGGAGCATTTTGGAATAATCGCAGCGGTATAAATGATCTCCCGATAAAATCAGGATGTATTCGGTCCCGGTCGCGATGATTTCGCTGAGTTGTTTGCGGACGGCGTCCGCGGTGCCCTGGTACCAGTCGTTGTTATCGGCGCGCTGTTCCGCCGCCCAAATTTGGACATATCCCGAATGGAATTTATCGAAATGATACGTTTCGGTGATGTGCCGGTGGAGCGAAACTGTGTTGAATTGCGTAAGAATCGCGATTTTAAAGATTTCCGAATTGATGCAGTTGCTGATCGGAATGTCAATTAAACGGTATTGCCCGGCGATCGGAACGGCAGGCTTCGATCGGAGCTGCGTTAGCGGAAATAACCGCGTCCCGCGGCCTCCGCCGAGAATTACAGCAAGAACGTTTTCAGATGCCATTTGGATTTTCCCTCCTATTAAAAAATCGGTGGTTCTGTGTAATTAATTCTATCAAAAAACGCTGATTAAAAGCGTAATTTCAAGGCGAAATTTTCGGGCGTTTTCCCGGCTTTATGAATAACCTTTCCCCATCGCTGCGAATCGTAAACTCCGACGAGCCGTCCGTCGGGATAAGCTCCGGCAGGTTCCGCCAGGGTTCGCGGGCCGCGCGTTCGCTTAGCCATCCGCTCCAAAGCGCGCGCGAATCGGCCCGCCCGATCAGGATCAGCGTCGCCGTTAACAACTCTTCCGCCGCAGCCGATTCTCCGCGCGGGTCTTCCGTCAGGAAGCGTTCCGGCGCAATTCCGTTCGGGATCAGGATCGCGAGTCTGCCGATCCGGATCCGGCGCGCTTCCCGCCCGAAGAAGCGTGCCGGGGCGGAAACTCTGACGTCTCCGAGGCGGATCGCCAGAAGCTCTTCTTCGATCGGTTCATCCTGTATCAAAGCGAGTTCGTCCGTTCGCCGCCGGTCGGGAACGCGGACACCGTTCACGATCAGGAATTCAGGCGTTCCGCGGTAATCCGCGGCGATACGTTCGGCGATCCACGGCTCCGCGGTCGTTATCCAAGCGGCACGGCGCGCGAACCGGTCCCATCCCGGCTGGTAAATCAACGCTTCCGCTTCGTATCCGTTCAGCTTTTCGCCAATCACAAGTTCGTTTCGCCGCGGGGTCCGAATCGTCAGCGTCATCATGCCGCGCCGTTCGCGGTACTGAATCTCATAGCGGTCCGGGATCAGCCTCAGCCGCCCTAAGCCGATACGCCAGAAAGCGATCGCGGCGATTAAAGCCAAACCGGTCAGCAGCGCGGACGGGAGCTCCCGTCTCGCCGGTTTTAGGCCGGCGCGCAATTTCCAAAGGATAATGATCGCGGCGCATATATACCAGGCTTGCGCCGCGCTGAGTTTGAAATAAGCGTTCCCGCCGGGAATTTTCGCGAATAAGCGGACGAATTCGATCGTCAGTGTGGCAGCCGGCGTCATGATCGCAGCGACGGCGTTCCCGAGCGGCATAAAAATAAATGAAAGGATCAACGCCGCGAAACCGCCGATCATGATCGGCGATTGGAAGAGCGCGATCGCCGCGTTGCAAGGCGGGGATACCCAGGAAATACGCCCGAAAGCGGCCGCGCCGATGAAAGTCGTAAAGACTTGAGCGGAAAGCGTCGTCAGGATCAGTTCGTTCAGCAGTTCGACCGCGTCCGCAAGGCGTTTTTTATCCGTTAACCCGAGCCGGGTCAGGATTCGCCGCGCGCTTTCTGTCAGCGAACGGTTGAACATCAGGATCCCCAGCGTCGCCATGACGGAAAGCTGGAACCCGGCGTCGAAAAGGATCCGCGGTTCGACGGCCGCCATCGCCGCGGCGGAAAACGCCAGCGACGCTTCGCATTCTTTCGATTCCCCGAACGCGTCCCCGAGGAGCGTCAACGCGCTCAGAATCGCGGCCCGGATGATCGGCGGCGACGCTCCGGTCAAAAGCGTATAGATCAGGATCAGCGGCAGTAAGGTCAGCGGCGTCCACCAGCGGTTCGAAAGTTTGCGGACCAGGGCCGCGATGAGCCAGATCAGAACGGTAAAATTCATGCCGCTGATCGCGATAACATGCGCCGTCCCGGTCGCGCGGAAAGCGTCGTCAATTTCGGCCGGGATTTTCGATTCGTCCCCGATCAATATTCCGGCGATCAGCGCGTTCTCCGGCGGCGGGAAGAGCGCGGATACGCGCGCGCTGAAAGACGCCCTGAGCCGATAAATCCAGTCCAGAAACGGAGCGCCGTAAAACCCAGGCAGGACCGTCAGGTCAGGTTTATGGAAAATATGGGTGATGTCGTTCCGGCGCAGATCGTTGAAATAAGCGCTGCGCGATTTTTCCGGGACGGCGGATGGAACGCCGGCGATCCTGAGCCGGTTCCCGTAAACCGGCGCCGCCGTTTCCGGCGGGAGAATCAGGATCGCTTTTGCGGAAGGCTTTGGCCGGTCTGCGCGCTCGGCGCAGTCCGCGATCATGCGTACGGTTACGCTTAAGCGCGTTTTGGTTTCGACCGCTGGCGCGATGACGACGGCTTCAACGCAGACGGATTCCTTTCCGTCACGGTCCGCGAATGGAACGGTTCGGACACGCGTTTCGCGTTCTAATTCGGAGCGGATCCCCCCGAGCGCGAAACAGGCCGCGACGCAGCCGGCAATCATAATTTTTTTCAAGGGATGATCCAACGCGTAAAAACGCGCTTCTTTTTTCGCGAGGAAGAAAAGAAGCGCGCTCAGCGTAAGCGTCAAATACCAGAACCGGAAGCCCGGCGTGAGAAGCTGATCGGTTATCAGTCCGGCAAGAAGTCCCAGCGAAATCGTCATCAGCGTCATCCGGGCCTCTTTCCGCTTTTCACGACCGGCCGGATCAGGACGATTTCGGCTTCCGGTCGCCGAAAGCGACGGCGCGGTTGATTAAAAACTGCGTCACGGCGACGAACGCGACGGAGAATAATTTTGTTGCCATCGGCGGCAGCGACAGCCGATTCCCGATCCAAAGGATCCCGGACGATAAAGCCAATCCGAATAATCCGGTCAGGTAAAACGACAGGAACCTTTTCCCGGTTTGATCGGTTTTACGGAAATTAAAGTTCCGGTTGAGGAAAAAGCTCAGGAAAATTCCGCAGTGTACGCTGACGGCGTTGGAAAAGAATTCGTTCAGTCCGGCTTTCTGGAAGAGCAGGTAAAAAATTCCGGCGTCGGTTGCCGCGCTGACCGCCCCGATCAGCGCGTATAAAACGAACGTACGCAGGAAAATTTTTTGATTTTCGCGGGTCATACGCCGCCGCTTTCTTCAGCGTTTTTCTTCGGCGCGGCGTATTCGGAAGAAATCGTTTTCAAATCGCTCAGAAGCTGTCCGTGCAGCGCCGGATTCGCGGTCAGAAAACCCCAAGGATCCGTAAAAGCGTTCTCGCCGCCGTCGAAACGCGTCGTTTTCGCTCCGGCTTCGTTCAGGATGACGATTCCGGCGGCAATATCCCATGGACTTAAGCAGATTTCCCACATCCCGTTCATCCGCCCGCAGGCGACGTAGCACATTCCTAACGCGGCCGATCCGAGACGGCGGACGCCCGCGGTCGTCGTCATGAAATGACGGAAGAGGTCGAAATTCTGGCGTCCCATCTTCGTCATCTTCGCGGAAAAGCCGGTATCCAGCAGCGCCATCGTCCGGTCGCTGATCTCGCTGACACGGATCGGTTTCCCGTTCAGGAAAGCGCCTTTTCCTTTCTCGGCGTAAAAACATTCGTCCAGGTTCGGATCGTAAACGACGCCCAGGACGAGTTCGCCGTCGACGGCGAACCCAATTGAAACGCAGTAAAACGGAATGCCATGCGCATAGTTCATCGTTCCATCGAGCGGATCAATATACCAACAGCGCCCGGTATCGCCTTGATGCGCGCCGCTTTCCTCGGTCAGGATCGCGTGGCTCGGATAAAGCGCGCGCAGCGATTCAAGGATAAAGGCCTCGTTTTTGCGATCTACTTCGGTAACGATGTCTTGGGCGCCTTTGATCCCGATGTCATGATCGGTATAGAGCTGTTCGCGCGCATACTTTCCCGCCGTTTTGGCGATACTGATAATTTTTTCAATTTGGACTGCTGATGATGTCGATTGCATGGCTTTTCCTTTCGGAATTTCGTTCGCTAATCTTCTATCAAAGAAGAATTTTCTTTTTTCGAGTCGGGATCTTCGATGATCGCGGGCGTTCGGCGGATAACGCGGCGGAGGAGCCGGTCGATCGACGGCAGAAAAAGCATAATCAGCCCGATCGCGGTTACGCATTCGCCGACGACAACGCCGTCCGACTGCATCGGACCGAAGAAAGGAATCCCCGGGAGCGGATGGGAACCGATCCCGAAAACGTCCGCTAACCCGGTGAACATCGAAATAATGAACCCGGTCCAAACGATCCGGATACCGAAACCAGACGTCAGCGATTCCGGGTTGCGGCGGAAGAAAGCGCGGTTGCAGTAATAACCGCCGCTGCACATCAGCCCCAAGCCCAAGATCATGACGGCCGTTTGCACGAAGCCGATGACCGGGCTGCGATCTAAGCCGAAAAAGGACGGCTTCGCGCCGAGGATCAAAAAGACGTAGCCGATAATCGTCAGCCAGAGGCCGAAGCGGAAGAGGGTCGAGTTATGCGGAAGCTCAACCGCGCGCGCCGTTTCGAGCGGATCGTACGGCTGCGGTTTGTCGAGGATATAGGTTGATTTCTTTTTCGGCGCGGGAGATTCCGGGGACTCCGAACGGGTTTCGTCTGTCATGTTAAAACGCTCCTGATTCGATGATGCGACGCCAATTCCCATGGCATATTTTCGCGATATCCGAAGCCGAATAGCCGCGGTTTTCAAGCCGACCCCGGATTTTTCCGAGGTCGCCGATATGATTCATTTCGTATGGAATATCGGGATAACCGAATCCTCCGTCGAAATCGGTTCCGAGCGCGGCGTTGTCGGCGTTTCCGGCCAGTTGGCAGATATGATCGATATGGTCAGCCAGCGTGTCGAGGGTAATCAGCCGGCGGTCGCCGCCCGGTTTCCATTCGCTGCTTAAAAACTCGTTGCCGGGTATGACGCCGATAACGCCGTTCCGCTCGATCATCAGGCGGATCGTTTCGTCGTGCAGATGACGCTGATCTTCCGGACGTTTAAGAAGCGCGGCGCAGTTGCAGTGGGTCGCCGCGACGGCTCCGTCGTAGCGCGTTAAAGCCTGCTCGGCGCTTTTCTTGTTCATGTGGGAAACGTCAAGGATCAGGCCGCGCTCGTTCATAGCGTTCAGCAATTCGTATCCTTCGGAAGTAAAACCGTCGCGCGGATCTTCCCAGGCGCAAGCGCACCATCGCCCGCCGCCCCAAACCGGTCCGATCAGGCGCAGCCCCGCGTCGATATACTCGTCCAGGTCGGCGAAAGAGCGCAGCCCTTCCGCGCCCTCGATCAGCAGGACGATCCCGATCGGAGCGGTTTCGCGCCGTTCAGGGTCGTTCAGTATTGAAACTTGTTCGTTCCAGGCGTTTCGGCCGCGCAGCAGTCTGAACTTTCCGTCCGGATCGTCGTTCCAGCGCTGATAAAAATCGATTTGCGTCTGTACCGAACGATGAAACTCGTCCGGGGTCCGGTATTCGATTCCGATTTGCGGCTCGCGCGCGCCGGGGCGGATTTTTTCCAAGAAGACGGTCGCGAAGATGATCCCGATTTGCGCCTGACGGTACTCCGGATAACCCAAGGTGATTTGACGGTCATGATTCCCCGCTTCGGCGGCTCTCGATTCGGCGACCGGGCGCTTATAATCGCGGCGGTGGAGGAGCGATTCGTAAGCGATATCCTGATGGGCGTCAATGATCCAAGTCATGCTGAAAATTATACAGCGAACGCGCGAAAAATGGGCTGGCTAAACGGCTCCGAGAACGAAGCGTTTCCCGCGCGCCCCTTCCCAGGGATAAACGATCCAGTTTGAGGTGACGGCGGCGTAAAAATCGGGTTTCAGGTCCGGGAAGAGGTTGCGCCGCGCGTCGAAGTGAAAGACTGCGGTATAGACGTCGCCCCCGGCGCCACCGGCGCGGCTTCGGACGGCCGAGACGCAGCGTCCCGTTCCCCAGGCGTTCGAGACGATCAGAACCGTTTTCCCTTCGAGCGTTCCGTCGTCCGGAAAGGCGCCGATTTTTGGCCATGCCGTCAGCTTCGGGTCGGTTTTCTGACGTTCCAATCCAAACTCTTTGCGGCATTCGATTTCAGCGATGCGCAGATCGTTCACGCCCAGCGCTTCGGCAAGCATCCCGCCGGGAATAATCCCGCCCGGATTCAGCATTAAGATGCATTGGATTTCACGATCGATCTGCGCGGTAAGATGATCGACGAGCGGGTCGATTTCCGTCCAGGGGAGAATTTCGTTTTGCATGACGGCGATCCTTCCGTTTTATTTTCAGGAATCTTTTTTTCAGCGCCGTCTTTCAGACGCGCCGGATTCCATCTATGATTATAAACGGATGACGGCGGCCGGCCGCGATCCGGATTCTTTTACGGAGACTGTTTCCGCTTTAGCTGATCCTGCATTGTTTTGCTGCTCTTGTCATTAAATATGGATAACGGTCTTATCGTCCGTCATTCCGATATTTCTTTTGCGTTAATGCCTGTTTGTTCTCAATTTTTCGATTCTTCCGTAAAAATTTTCCTTTCGTTCTTTCTCTCCTTGATTGGGAGCGCAAAAAAGGAAGTATCGGCTATTGGCTTTTACTTCCTCCGAGCAATTTATTTGATTGTTTGTTGCCGCTATGACCGGGCTTTATCTTCCTAATAAGCCGACAATCAACGCCTGAACCGCCGATACGATCGGTATCAGTAAAAAAGGAACCGCTACAAAATGTTCCATAACCGCAAGATGCTTCATCCAATTATTAAATTCGTAGTCCTTGTGCCCCTCTGTTCCGGGAATGACAATCTTATTCTTATATTTCCCCTGGAATAATAGACAATCCAACAGTAAAAAATCTCCTAAGTTTAATATGCTCCATTGAATATACCCCATCCAAAACGCATTCCAAAAACCAACAGTTCCTGTATGTAAAAGGCTTGCTATCGAATATACGAAACAAACCCCGGTAATTATGACGGTTAATATCACATTTATATTTTTCTCTTGTCTCGTCATTTGTTCGGGCGCGGCCTTCTGAATGGCCTTTGGGTAAGAATCAAAAAAGTATCTTGGATTAATGAGTACCAAAGCGGCTGCCGCGCCGTTAAAGATAGCCGCTATTGCAATTCCATCCAGAATCGCTCGTAGTATATCCATGAAGCCCTCTCTTTAGCAAGACCTTGTTTTTTATTTATTTATTTTAAATAACTTATAATTTATCTCATTAAATATTTCGTAGTATTATACCATTTTCAAGATATTTTTTCCGCTGTCGGATTTCCCGCTTGCGCCCAAGCCTTTCATAGAAACAGATAGGAAAAGAATGGAAAGACAGATTTTGCGTCCGCGAATCGTAATCCCGGTACGGCGCGATGCATAAGTATACGCGCTATGGAACGGGCTTTCGAGCTTAATTCAATCTTTATGGCGTAAATCTTATTTCCCGACTGGTATAATTCAAACGGGTCTTGATCTATGAAACGCAGGAATACTTTATCAATTTTACGCTGGATATCGCTGGGGCTGATTTTTGTCTCGGTCTTGATTCTGGGTCAGCAGCTGATGCAGTACAGCCGGATGCGCGCCGTGCTGCCGCCGGGATTGACGATCGGCGGCGTCCCGGTCGGCGGATTAAACGCGGAGCAAGCCGGCGAGCGGCTCGTTCAGGCTTACGGTATTCCGATCGAACTTTCTTACGGGAACGCGCTGGTTCAGGTTCGCCCCTCCGCGGTCGGGTTTAGCCTGAATATTGAAACCATGCTGGCGGCGGCCGATCTGCAGCGGATTACGCGCAATTTCTGGGTCGGCTTTGCCGAATTTGTCTGGAACAACCTGCCGACACCGCAGCCCGTACCGTTATCCGCTTCCATTTCGCAGGAACGGCTGCGGGATTATTTGCTCAATGAAATCGTCCCGCGTTACGATATCCCGGCGCGCGAGCCGATCCCCGATCCGGAGACGAACCGTTTTACCGCGGGAGAGGCGGGAACTGCGCTGGATTTGGACCGTTCGATCCGCCTGATCGAAGAAGCGCTGCGTTCGCCGACGAACCGGCTCGTGATCCTGCCGTATAATCGGACCGCTCCGACGCGCGCCTCCGACCAGAACTTACAATATATTATTCGCCAGATTATTCAGGATCATGATTTCGGCGGCGTCGCCGAGTTTTTCCTGCTTGACTTGGAGACGCGGAAGGAGATGTCGTTCGCGTTTGCGGCGGGAGAAACGGTCAGTCCCGATATCGCGTTTACCGCCGCGTCGACGATTAAGATTCCGATTATGGTATATCTTTTCGTAACCCGCGACCAGCCGCTTTCCGCCGCGATGGATAAAAATTTGAAGCTCATGATCGAAGTTTCCGAAAACGGACCGGCGGACACGATTTTGAACGCGATCGACGGCGATTTCGCGCCCGTCACGTTTACCGAGGACTTTTTGCGCCAGATCGGGCTGAAAAATACTTTTTTAGGCGGGTATTTTTACGTCGGCGCGCCGTTGTTGGCGCAATATGAAACGCCCGCCAATCAGCGGACGGATATCGATACCAATCCGGACGTCTATAACCAAACGACGCCGGCTGAAATTTCGATGATTCTGGACGATATTTATCAGTGCGCCGTTTTTAACGGCGGGACGCTGCGCGCGGTTTTTGATAAAGCGGTGACGCAGCAGGAGTGCATTTTCATGCTTGACGAGCTGTCGACGAATAAGACGGCCGTCCTCCTCGAAGCCGGGATTCCCGAGATGACGCGCGTCGCCCATAAGCACGGCTGGATTTTAGAGACGGACGGGCTGATTCATGGGATTTCCGACGCCGGGATCGTTTATTCCCCGAACGCGACCTATATCTTTACCATGTTTTATTGGAGCGAGAACCAGTTAGCTTTCGATCCGACGAATCTACTCGCGGCGGATATTTCCGGCGCGGTTTATCAATTTTTTAACGCGGGCGAATAGCCCAATCCCGCTGCGGCGGAAAAATACGAAGGTGTATACATATGATAGAAATCGGTTTTCAGACCGACGCGAAAAAGAGATTACTGGACCGCCCCGTTTTTCAGGCGTTTCCGGCGTTTTCATGGGAAAAGCTGCTGATCGCGCTGATCGTTATTTTAGCCGTCGTCAGCCGTTTCGCGATTTTGGGCGAACGGGTTATGTCCCATGATGAAGTCAACCATGTCGTTCCGGCGTATACGCTGTCGACCGGCGGCGGGTACGCGCATGATCCGGTTACGCACGGCCCGTTTCAGTTCCATTTGTTGGCGCTGTCTTATTTCCTGTTGGGCGACAACGATTTTTCAGCGCGGGTCCCGGCGGCGCTTTTTTCGATCGCGGCGGTCCTCGTCGTCCTCCTCGGATACAGGCGTTATTTGGGCCGGATCGGCGCGCTGACCGCGGGCTTTTTAATGATCGCTTCGCCGCTGGTCCTTTTTTACGGCCGTTATACGCGTAACGAAGCGTTTATCGAGCTGTTTGCCGTCGCGACGCTGTATTACCTGCTGCGCTACCTTGAAAAACGGGAAGACCGTTCGCTGGTGGCGTTAGCGGCGGTTACGGCGCTTCAGTTCGTCACGAAAGAAGTTTCGTTTATCTATACGGCGCAGCTGCTGGTCTTCTGCGGCTTGCTTTTCCTCGGCGACGTATGGCGTCTGAACTGGGCTTCCGATCGGGAACGGCTGCGCGCGATGGCGGGTTTGGCGTTAGCGGCGCTGATCGCCATGTTGGGCGCCGCCGCGCCGAAACTTTTGACGGCGGAAGGCGATCCGTCCGCGGCGGTTAAAATCGCCTCTTTGGCGCTGATCGCGGCCGGCGGATTGGTTCTGATCGCGGTAGTCGTCCTGACGGTTCGAAAATTCAGCTGGGCGCCTTTCCGCGCGATGGCTTCGTTTAATCTGATCGTTTTCATAATGGCGCTGATACTGCCGCAGCTGACGGCGCTCCCGGTTGTGATGGTTGGTTTTGATCCGCTCGATTACTCGGCGGCCGGGATGGCGAAAACGGGCGCGGTCATGGCGCTGCTGTTCGCGCTCTCGATCGCGGTCGGATTGTGGTGGAACCGGCGCGTTTTTATTAAAGGCGCGGTCGTTTTCTACCTGATTTTTATCGTTTTTTATACGACGATGTTCTCGAATGGTCAGGGCTTTTTTACCGGAATCGTCGGCTCTCTCGGCTACTGGCTTTCACAGCAGGAAGTCCAGCGCGGCGGTCAGCCGCTCTACTATTACGCGGCGGTTATCATCCCGATTTACGAGTTCGCTGCGGTATTCGGAACGATCCTGGCGATTTATTTCGGGATTAAACGGCGCAGTTTCTCGATGACCCCCGGCGCGGAGCGGTTATCCGATCCGGCGGACGGCGCGTTCGCGCCGGTTCCCGCGTCCGAGGATGAGTTCGCGGAAGATTCGCCGCTTCGGGGTGCGGAGATCGACGCGATTGAAATCGACAGCGCGGCATATGACGCGTTGGAAGCCGCTTTGATCGAGACGGTTGAAGATTCAGACGAAGCGGACGAGACGATCGAAGATCCCTTCGTTTCGAACGAATCGGAAAAAACGCGCGAGGAATCGGATGAAACCGAACGGATCCCGGGTCGGCTGCCGGTTCTGGCGCTTTTCCTGTATTGGGGCTTAACCGCGCTGTTGGCGTATTCGATCGCCGGGGAAAAGATGCCGTGGCTGGCCGTTCATATCGCGCTGCCGCTGGCGCTTTCCGGCGCTTGGGGTTTCGCGTGTTTGTTTGAGACGATTGACCGGAAGAAAACGGTCGGTTTGGAAAGCGCGGCCGTTCTCGGTCTGACGGTGATCGCTTTGTACGCTTTCGGCGGGCTGACGGCGCCGTTTAGCGGCGGACTGCCGCCGTTTACGACGACGGATCTGGCGGGGCTGAAAGCGACCGGGCTGTTCGTCAGTTCCGCTTTGGCGCTGACCGCGGCCGGGATCTGTCTTGTCCGAACGCTGTCGCGTTGGAGCGGACGGTCGATCGCGCGTTTTTATGTCCTGGTCTTGGGCGTTGTCCTGATCGTCCTTCAGGCGCGGACGGCATATCAATCGTCGTTCGTTAATTACGATTCCGCCAGGGAGTACCTGGTTTACGCTCATGCCAGCGCGGCGCCCAAAGTCGTTTTACGGACGATCGAAGAGATATCGGCGCGGACGGGCGAAGGAAAAACGATCCGCGTCGCTTACGATAACGACGCGCGCTATCCGTATTGGTGGTATTTCCGCGACTATACCGGGAAACTTGATTTTAACGAGAACGCGACGCGCGATCTGCGCAACTATGATATTATCATCGCGAACACCTCGAAAGATTCGAAATTGATGCCGATTGTCGGCGACGCTTATTACCGTTATGAATATATGCGCCTGTGGTGGCCGAATCAGGACTATTTCCGCGTTACGGCGGACGGCGTTTTGAACGCGGTCGTTAATGGTGCGATGCGCCGCGCGGTCTTCGATATTTGGCTGAATCGCGATTTCAGCCGTTACGCGAAACTGGTCGGATCGTCGTCGATGACGGCGGAAACCTGGGAACCGTCGGCGAAGATGGTCGTCTACATGAAAAAAGACCTGCTGCGCAAGATGTGGAAGATCGGGGACGCCTCGACTTTGGCGGAAACGGAAACCGAAGCGAGCTTCTTCCCGGACGAAAAATTCGAGGCGCTGAATCCGGTCTTTTCGTTCGGCGAAGCGGGGACGGGCGAAGCCCAGCTCAACCGGCCGCGCAATCTGGCGGTCGCGCCGGGCGGCGACGTATACGTCCTGAATACCGATAACGCGCGCGTCGACGTCTTCGATTCGGCCGGCGCGTTCAAGTTCAGCTTTGATAACGCCGATCACGGCGGATTTAACCAGCCCTGGGGCATCGCGGTCGACCGCGATGGCGCGGTCTTCGTCGCCGATACCTGGAATCACCGCATTCTCCGGTTCGGCGCGAAGGGCGAATTTGAACTTGAATGGGCGGCGAACGTCCCGAACGGCGTGACGGCCGGTTTTTACGGTCCGCGCGCAATCGCGATCGACGGTTCCGATCGGATTTACGTAACCGATACCGGAAATAAACGCGTTTTGGTTTACGATCGCGACGGTCGGTTCCTTTTCCGGATGGGCGAGGCCGGGATGGGCGAAGGCGATTTCGACGAGCCGGTCGGAATCGCGACGTTTGAGGATAAATATCTGGCGGTCGCCGATACCTGGAACCAGCGCGTTCAGGTCTTCGATCTCAGCGGCAGCGAAATCAATCGGATCCCGATCCATACGTTCGAGGTCTTCGCCTGGTATTCGCAGTCGATGGATAATAAGCCGTATCTGACGTTCGACCGATCGGGGAATATCCTTTTCAGCGATCCGGAGTCCGGATTGATCTGGCAGTACAGCGTCGAAGGACAGCTGATCCGTTCGTTCAACGCCGCCGGCGGCGGGATCGACATGCTGTCGATGCCGGTCGGGCTGACCATGGACGCCGAGGGTTCGCTGTGGCTGGTCGACGCGCTGGCGAACCGTGTGAACCGTTTCGAACTCCCGTAGGAAGGACTTATCGTCAAAGCGGGAAGGATCGTTTTGCGTCCGGGAAGATTGTATAATTGCTTCATGGACAAAAAACGATTCTTTTTCGCATTATTTTTCTTTTTCATGAGCGGGTTCGTTTTCAGCGGCTGCAACGCGCCCGGCGCGGATCGCGCTTCCCGCACGGCCGGAAATAGCGCCGATCAATCCGAATCTCAGCCGCAGTTAACAATTCTGCTGACGGAGCTGCCGAATGCGGTCAGCCTCGTCGGTCCGCTGACGGAAGCGGGCGCGACGGTCGCCGACGCGCTCTTCGACGGACCGTTCGATCAGGTTAACGGGCAGGAAATCCCGGTCATTTTTTCAGAAATCAACGTTGAAACGATCCCGGTTCAGGTTTCCGTCGGCGATCCGGTTTACGACGCGGACGAACGCGTCGAATCGTTACGGCCGGATACGCCCGTCGTTCCGGCGAACGGCGCGGCTGTCTGCGGTTATTCCGGCTGCGCCGTTTCGTTTGACGCGCTTCCGCCGGGGGCCGCGCTCGAATTGGACCAGGTTCAGGCGACGTTCCGGCTGCGGGACGATTTGCGCTGGGCGGACGGGACTGCGCTGACTTCAGCGGATGCGGCGTTGGCGTACGTCCTTTTCGGCCCGGGTTTAGCGGTTTCCGAACGGACGGCGGCGTATGAAATCGTAGACGAACGAACGGTTCGCTGGCGCGGGATCCCCGGTTATGTTCCGAACCGGCTCGCGGACGTATTTGTCGCTCCGATTCCGGCGAAGGAAGCGTTGAATCGGACGCGCGACGACTTGCTGGCGGATCCTGCGTTCATGAGCCGTCCGTTAGGCTGGGGCGCGTATCGTTTCGCCGCGGATCAGCCGGAATCGGCCGACGCGATCGTATTGGAACGGAACCCGTATTATTTTGGCGAAGCGCCGGCGTACGACCGACTGGTTTTCAGCGCGCGCGGACGCGGCGAAGATCAGTTCGTCTATGCGCTGGAAAACGGCGCGGCGACAGTGACCCAGTCCGGCGTTGATTTCAGCGGCCGGATTGAACCGCTGCTTGAAGACGTGCGCGACCGGAAATTGAGCGCGTCGATTTATCCGTCGCTCGATACGGTCGAAATCGCGTTTAATTACGCGAGCGCGAACGGAACGCTGCGGGATTTTTTCGCGAATGCGGAGAACCGCGTCGCGCTGACGCAATGCGTCGATCGTCCGCGCCTGATTCGCGAGATACTTTACGGCCAGTCGGAAGTTCCGATCGGCGCCTATCCGTCGTTCCATGCGTTAAATAGCCGCGGGAACGGATATATCGGTCCGGATCCGGCTGCGGCGCGGCTGACGCTTTCGCAAAACGGCGGGACGGGACTGTCGTTGATCCTGACGTATTTCGAGGACGAGACGAACCGGCGCACGGCGGAATTTGTCCGGGACGCCTGGCGCGACTGCGGATTGACGGTGGAGACGGAAGGAATTCCGCTGAGCGAAATCGGGCGGATCCGGGCCGGCCGATTTGACGCGCTGTTGACGGCGCGGAGCGGCGGCGAGCGTCTGCCCTGCCGGGCCTGGCTTTCGAGTCCGCTGAGCGGAAATTCAACGGACGGCGGCGGGATTCATTTCGGCGGATACCGTTCGGCTGAGGCCGACGCGCTTTGCGTCGCGGCGCGCTTCGCCGGCGGGATCGGGTCGGATCTTGCGATGGCGGATTTGGCGCAATCGTTCCTGACGTCCGAAGCGATATCGCTGCCGTTATATTTTGAGCCGCGTTTCGCGCTGACGACGGCGGACGTTTGCGGTGTCCGTTCCGTAATCGGGATGCGTTCGATTTTATGGAATGTGGAATGGCTGCGCCCTGCCGGGAGCGGTGAATCTTGTTACGCGCCGCAGTGGAACGATATTTACCGATAATTTTTCGCAAATCGTGAACCTTTTTTGAAATTGCTGCGTATATGAAAATAAGGAGTAAACGAGAGATGAAAAAACTATATCGGAGTTCAAAAAATCGAATTATCGCCGGGGTTTGCGGCGGGCTGGCTGAGTATTTGGAATTAGATCCGTCGATTTTGCGGTTGATTTTTATCGTGCTGTCGATTTTGGGCGCGCTGCCGTTCTTCGGCGTCGTCTATCTGGCGATCATGTTTATTGTTCCGCTTGAATCGCAGCCCGACCGCGGCGCGACGGTCGCTCATACGCCGTCCGAACCGCCCTATGACCGGCAGCGGTCGGCCCCGCGGGCGCAGGATATCGTCGTCGAGGTTCATGAAACGGCGGCGGACGCGAACGATAATTCATCTGTGTTGGGAAAATAGCGGAACGGGTTTGGAATCCATTAATTCCGGAAGGAGGATGTCCTGAGATGGGAATGGTATTGTTATTGTTATTTTGGCTGACTTTTTTTTGCGGGACGGTCTATTCCGGTTTTATGAAAGAGGAGCTTCCCGCCGGGGCTGAGGGCGTGTTTTCGGAATCCGGGCGGGATAAAAAAGAGACGCGCGCGTCGTCGATTTGAAAAGTAATCAGAAGAGCGAATGACCGCGAAAGCGTCTTCGCTTTTATCGTCAAACGCAGATTTTCGGGGTTATTTATTCGAAATTGATCCGGCTCGGAAAATCCCGGCGCCGGACGGGAAAAGATCGTAAACTGAGGAGGCGGGCATTTTGCCCGCCTTCCGCCATAAACGGTTCCCGAAATCGAAGATACGTTTTTCCGCTTCGCCGATAACCGGAAAAAGTTACCGCGTATAGGTCGGGCCGTCCTTCAATTTACAGCGTTCCGTTTCTCCTGACTGGAACGATAAATGAAATCGCTTATTTGCCCTTGAAAGCGGAAACTAATTCGCTTTCGATAACTTCCGGGTCCAACCCGAACCACTTGTAAAAGCGCATCATTTCAGCTTCGAGGTCGATCTCGCCGGCGGCTTCGGGGTACAGCGTTTTGACCGTCCATAACAGACCCAATCCGCGGCGCGGACCGGCGGAATCCCAGGACAGCGTGTCTTTTCCGAACGGATAGATCGCGTCGTCTTTGACGGCGCGGAGTTCCTGCCAAATCGGGTCGGCTTTTAGCATCTCGACGTTCGCTTTCGGGTCGGCGAAGTAATTGACGATCAGGATCGCGTCGGGATCGTACGCGGCGATCTGTTCGAAGTTGATTTCCATCCACTGGCTCGTGTTTTCAGCGTCGGCTTTCCAAACGGGGACGCCGCCGGCGTCTTCAACCATCGACGTCTGGAACCAATTGGCAGGGGCGACCTTCAACGCGTAACTGCCGTCGGCTTCGGCGAATTGGAGGAGAAGGACGGTCTTTTTCGATTCGATTCCGGCGGCGATTTCGGCGACGCGGTCTTCAATTTCAGCGTAGTAGGCGAGAATTTCTTCCGCCCGCTCTTCTTCGCCGAAAACTTTACCGACATTCATCACGTCGACGATATAATCCTCGGGCGATTCGAGGCTCAGGTAAACGACGGGGATTCCGCTTTCTTCGAAAGCGACGCCGGCGTCTTCACGCGTATAACTCTTCAGGAAGATAACGTCGGGTTTTAAAGCGGCGACGGCTTCGACCGCCCCGTCGCCCAGTTCCGGCGTTTGGATATTCAGGAGCGATTGGAATTTCCCTTTGTCCTGGCCGCCGCGTCCGGTAATCGTGACCATGCGTCCGTTTTCGAACATGAACGGTAATTCCCAGATCGTTCCGGTTTTCTTCCCGGCGATGACGGCCGAAGCGGCCGGCGCGTTGATTTCGACTTCGCGGCCAAGGACGTCCGTCAGCGCGACCTGCTGCTGTTCGGCGACGGCGGCGTCTTGAGCGCTTGCGGCGAAAATCCCAAGACTGATCAAGAGGACAAAAGCTAAAAGAAGAGACAGACTGATTCGTTTCATGGCAATTCCTTTCAGTATAATTACTTATTGTTTAAGTATACGCCGATGACGTGAATTGTCAAACAAAAAAGCGGTCTGTTTGTCGGACAGCTGAAAATCGATTCTCAGCCGCCGCAGGGGTTTTTTAAGCCCGCTACGGGCAGCTTACGCCTTCCGGTTCGAATTTTTCGGAGCGCGGAACGAGGATTTGGACGCCTTGGTCCGGGAAGGTTTCGATCGGTTCATAGTAGCAAAGCGTCGGAGCGGAAACCCACTTGACGAACAAGTCGTTCTCTTCGCTGAAATTGCGGTCCGCGCCTTGAAATTTGATTTGAAGCGGCTCGGTGATAATCGCGTTGAAACGCCGGGAGCGCAGATCGGCGAAATATTGTTCGAACCATGCGCCATGGTCCGCCATCGCTTCGTCCATCATCCATTTTTTTTCGTAGTCGGCGATCAGCGCGATCCGCGGCACGTTCCCGAACGTCAGGAGTTGGCGCTGATCGATAAAGAGGATATTTTCCCCGTCGTTTTTTGCGATGATCTCGTTTATTTTCTCGAGCGCGTCGGCCGTGGTTTCAGCGCTCGGGTAGACTTTCGGCGTCAGCGTAAAAGCGGTCTGCATCGTGGGAATCAGGATCGCGGCGATCAGGATCAGCGCCAGCGGACGATTTTCCCGTACGCTTTCGGAAAGCCATCTCCCGAATCCGTCGTTCCAGGCCAACGCGGCGACGAATATCAGGCCGATCAGGAACATATCGAGATTATGCAGATTGGACCCGCCGCCGATCTTAACCGAAATCAGCAGCCCGACGGCGCAAAGCGCCAGCAGCATCAGGACGATCAGGATGCGCGCGGTCCGGTCGATTCCCCATCCGCTTCGCAGGTCCCAAATCAGCAGCAGCGCGCATAACGGCGCGATCGCGATCAGCAGCCCGAGCAGAATCCCGGGCGCGTAGGTTTCGTTCGGAAAGAGCCGGCTCCAAAGGAGCGGTTGACGGCTCAGGTAAAACGCGACCCATTCCGGCGTGAACATCGCGGGGGAGCTTTCTTCAATCGCCCGAACCGCGCTTCCGTCGTCGGTCGGGAAAGAAACCAACTTCTCCGCGGCGGAGATTTCGGGGTTCGGAACGGCGCCCGGATCGACCGGCAGGAAGCTTTCGCGGTTCAGATAAGCGAAAGCGCCGATCAACGCCGCTAATCCGACGACGATCGCCGAACGCCAACGGTTCCGCTTCGAATCCGATTCGATAAACGCCAGCGCGGCGGCGAAAAGCGGCGGGGCGATAATCCAGGTCGAACGCGAAAGAACGGCGTAAGCGCCGGCGGCCGCGAGAAGCGGAATTTGAATAAATGCGGGCGTTTTACGCGCGGCGGCGACGATCAGCAGCGCGAGGACAAGCGGGGTATATATCGGTCCCTGGTTCAGGAACAGCATCGTCCACAGAACGGCGCTAAGCGCCGCCAGACGCGGCGTCTCGTTGGCTCGGCCGCTTTTCCGCAGCAGCGTCCAGCCAAGTATCAGGTACGGAACGGTAAAAAGGATCGCGTTCCAGGCGCGCATCGTCGCGATCGACACCTTCGGGAGCAGGAAAACCGCGCCCCAGAGGCTCTGACGGCCGAGGTCGATATAAGCCGGGATCGGGCCGCTTTCGGGAAAATCGTATAAATGACGGCCGAAAAGGACGGAATAATCCCAAAAACGGTTCCCCTCGGACCAGCCGACGCTGAACGGATAGGCGTTGACGATTCGAATCTGGCTGATAATTAACGCGGAAACGGAAAATATCATCGCCGCGGAAACGAAATCGGCGGAAGCCAGGCGCGCTTCCCGGCCGATCAGCCGGGCGGAGACCGTCAGCGCAAGCGTAAAAAGGTAAGCGCGGATCCAAGGCGCGCCGAACGGTTCGCTCCACGGCAGGAAAGCGTAAAGGATTAGCGGCGCAACGCATACGGCGGCGGCAAGGATCAGGCGTAAGGTACGCGCCCGATCGAGAATCCGCCGCAGCGGTTCGAGCCGGTCGGGACTCCAGATCAGGACCATCGTCCAAATCGAGCCGAAAATAACGGCCGCGGAAATCGCGATAAACGATGGGACGATCCGTCCTTTCGAAAGGAATTCGGCGTATCGGGCGAAAACGGCGCGGAGGGCGAAAACTGTCAGCGTTATATATCCGGCCGTCAGGAGCGATTCGGGAATGGGTCGTTTTCGGAAGAGGTTCATGGATGATCCGTCGCTTTCTTTGAAAAATCAGTATCCGAACGGCGTTTCGGAAGCCTGAACGCCGCTCGGATCGGGAATTCTTTTGACCCGGGAACAATAATGTTAGAATTTAGCTGAAATTCAGCGCCGCCGTTTAACCGTTTCATCAGCGTTTATTTTAACGTGAAACCGGCGGGGACGCGCGGATCGGCGGTGAATCGGCTGTGATTTATTCTAAGGAAGGCGGGCGATCTTGGCTGAGGAAAAAATAACGGAAGTTTCGATTTATACGGATGGGGCCTGCTCCGGGAATCCGGGGCCGGGCGGTTACGGCGTTATTTTACTTTCCGGGCCGAATCGAAAAGAGCTTTCCGGCGGCGAGGCCGAGACGACGAATAACCGTATGGAACTGCTGGCGGCGATTGTCGGGCTGAGCGCTTTAAAACGCCGCTGCGCCGTGACGCTTTATTCGGATTCGAAATATGTCGTGGACATGGTCGAACAGGGGTGGTTGGCGCGTTGGCGCGCAAACGGTTGGAAACGCAATCGGACCGAAGCGGCGAAGAATATCGATCTGCTGGAACGTTTATGGGAACTGCTGCAAGCGCATCAGGTTAAATTCATCTGGGTCCGCGGTCATGCCGACAATGCGCTGAATAATCGCTGCGACGAGTTGGCGGTCGCGGCGGCGGCGCGGTTTGCGAAGAAGAAATAGCCTGCGCGGCGCGGCGATTGGAATCGTGTAAAATAGACGTATGAAAGAAAGAATCCTGCTTTACGGCGGCGGCGGTCACGCGAAAACGCTGATCGATCTGATCCGAGCTTTGGGGACGTTCGAGCTGGCGGGGATCGTCGACGACCGTTTGTCGCGCGCTGATTCCGTTATGGGCGTACCCGTTATCGGAACGTCGGCCGATTTGGCGCGGCTGCGCGCGGAGGGGATCGGCGGCGCTGTCAACGCTGTCGGCGGGATCGGGAATCCGGACGCCCGCTGGCAGGTTTTCGAACGGCTTATTGAAGCGGGCTTCGACCAGCCGGCGCTCGTTCATCCGCGCGCGTTCGTCGAACCGAGCGTCGCGCTTGATCCTGCCGTTCAGGTTCTCGCCGGCGCGTATATCAGTTCGGATTCGAGCGTCGGGTTCGGAACGCTCCTAAACGCCGGAGCCATTCTTTCGCATGATAATCATCTCGGACGCTGCGTCAATCTTTCGCCGGGCGCGGCCTGCGGCGGCTGCGTGACGGTCGGCGATTTCAGCCAGGTCGGGATGCGCGCGACGATTAACGCCGGCGTAACGGTCGGACGGCGGGTCCGGATCGGGAACGGCGCGACGGTTAAAGACGACGTCCCGGACGGGACGCGGGTTTACGCCGGGACGATCTGGCCGCGGCGCGAAAAGCGCGGGACAGATCCGAACGAACTTAGGAAAATCGCCTGAACCGCGGCCGGGACGATGAAAAATATATCGGCGGCGGAAGAAAACGGCGGTCTTGATTCGCATGGCGATCCGCCGTCGGCGATGATGAGGCTCAATATGAAACGAAGGAGAGGTTCGCTGCATGTTCCGACGAAATCCGTCCGGCGCTAACGCCGCTCAACAGCCGTCCGCTTCCGTTACCGAACGGGTCACTTCGATATTGGGCGCCGGGATTAATTGGCGCGGAAACTTACGCGGGAGCGGCGGGATCCGAATTGAAGGAACTTTCGAAGGCGAAATTCAGGTCCAGGGGATTATCGTCGTCGGCGAGACGGGCCGCGTCGCCTGCAACAATATTCGCGCGAATACGGTCGTCGTGGCCGGAACGGTCCGCGGCAATATCTCGGCGGAAAAACTCGAAATCCGTTCGACCGGACGCGTTTGGGGCGACGTTTACGTTGTCGGATTCTCGACGGAAGAAGGCGCTTTCCTGCGCGGGGCGGTACGAATGGAAGAAAAATTTATTTTAGACCCCTCCCAGCCGCAGGCGCCGCCGTATAATCCGAACGCACCGATCCCGTATTGACCGATTGGTCCCGCGGATCAGTAAAGAAAGCAGGTTTGCCGATTTTATGGATTTTCGGATGAAATTCGATGTGCCGATGTCGTCGCCGGATATCGGCGACGCGGAACGGGAAGCGGTCCGCGAAGTGATGCTGAGCAACGCGCTGAGCATGGGGCCGTACCAACAGCGTTTTGAACAAGCCGTTCGCGAATTCTGCGGCGCGAAACACGCGCTGGCGGTTAATTCAGGTACGGCGGGGCTGCATTTGGGCGTCCGGGCGAACGGCTGGACCGACGGCGATTACGTTATTACGACGCCGTTCTCGTTCGTCGCTTCGACGAACGTTCTCCTCTATGAACGCATTACGCCGGTCTTTGTCGATGTGGATCCCGCGACCGGGAATATTGATCCGGCGCTCGTCGCGGAAGCGGCGGCGGATCTTAACGCGTCGGGAGCGCGCGCTGAAAAATGGCTCCCCGCGCGCGGATTCCGCGCCGGCGGTCGGTTGAAAGGGATTTTAGCGGTCGACGTATTCGGCCAGCCGGCGGATTACGACGCGCTGAACGGAACGGCGCGCGATTACGGTTTGACCGTAATCGAGGATTCCTGCGAGGCGTTGGGCGCGATGTATAAAGGCCGTCCGGCGGGGCTCGAAGCCTCTGTCGGCGTTTTCGCTTTTTATCCGAATAAGCAGATCACAACCGGCGAAGGCGGCATGATCGTTACCGACGACGACGAACTGGCGCTGAAGATGAGCGCGATGCGCAACCAGGGACGTGCCCGCGGCGATACCTGGCTGGAACATACGTATCTCGGTTTTAATTATCGGATGAGCGAGCTGAACGCCGCGGTCGGAACGGTTCAGATGAGCCGGATCGGGACGTTGATCGCGAATCGGCAGCGCGTTGCCGACTGGTATTCTGAAGAGTTGGCCGGATTGGATGGGATCAGCCTGCCGGGGCGGGCGGCAACGACGACGCGCGACAGTTGGTTCGTTTTCGTTATCCGTTTAGCGCCGGAACTCGATCGGACGGACGTTATCCGGAAATTAAACGCGCTCGGTATCCCGGTCCGTCCGTATTTCGCGCCGATTACGGATCAGCCGTATATGCGCGCGATGTTCGGGTATGAGAGCGATCGGTTCCCGGTCTGCGCCGATTTAGGGCGGCGCGGTCTGGCGATCCCGTTTTCGGGCGTGATGACGCGCGATCAGGTTGCCGCGGTCGGCGCTGCGCTGCGGCAGGTTCTCGGTTAAGGAAGCCGGACGGATCGGAACATGATCGGATCGAACGAAGCGAAAGCGGCGAAAGGAACGAAGCGCGGCGACGCGCTGAAATTTCGTCCGGTCCTGCTCGGAGGGCTTGCGCTGAACCTGCTGATAACGGCGATTTGTATCGTATTGATGGCGTTCAGTTTTAATTTCTTTTCAGCTCAGCAGCCGGGTCCGTTATTTTTCCTGTCGTTTTTGATCGCGATCGGGCTTTTCGTTCCGATCGGATTTTTCGCTTACCGCGTTTACGCGCTTGTCACCGCGACCTACGAATTAACCCGCAACAGCTTGCGGCTGCGTTGGGGGCTGCGCAGCGAAACGATTCCGCTGACCGAAATAAACTGGATCCGCACGCCGGCTGAACTGAATCTGGACGTGCCTTGGCCGTTTTTGCCGACGCCGGGCGCGTATATCGGAGGGGTTCATATAGCGGAGGGGGACGAGGTCGAATTTATGGCGTCGAGCTTAAGGACGATGCTCTTTATCGGGACGCCGACGGCGATTTACGGGATTTCGCCGCGCCTGCCGTCGCTGTTCATGACCGCGTATGAACGCATGCTGCAGCTGGGTATTCTGACCGAGGCGGAACGTCAGACGATTCAGCCCGCCGACTGGTTCGTGATGTCGTTCCGCAGCCGTATTCTGCGCTTCTCGATGATACTCTCGCTGCTGATGGTCGCTCTATTGGCGTTGTGGCTGGGTTTCCGATTGAACCGCGCTGAGTTTGTCCAGTTCGGTTGGACTGCGGCCGGACTGCTGCGCGATCCGGTTCCGGTCGGAAACGCGATGATCCTGCCGGCGTTGTCCGGGCTGTCCTGGGCGATAAATTTTGTCGCCGGCGTGCGGCTGTACCGCTCCGACGAGCTGCAGCGGACGGCGGAGATCTTATGGGGATCGTCCGTCCCGATTTGCGCTTTCTTCCTGCTCGCCGGATTCTTTGTCGTTTAATCGGGCCGGTCAAATTGTCAAAACGGAGGGACATGAAGCTTTTATCCGGGAAAATCGATCGATACTGATTTTTGGCGATCTTGGCGGGGGCGTATTTCGTTTACCTGTTTTTCGCCTTCGCTCAGGTTCCGATCGATTCGGATTGGGCGTCGCTGAATCTTGAAGCGGCCGATCTTCTTCGCGGGAATTTTTTCCTTTCAGGCTGGAATTTTACCGGCGCGACGTTCCTTTTTACCGAGCTGCCGCTTTATCTTCCGGGCGCGGCGTTTTTCGGCGTCTCGGTCCGCGGGGTTATTTTTTCGATCGCGTTCGGCGGCTGGCTGCTTTTCCTGGCCGGATTTTTCCTGCTGCGCGAAGGTTTGGCGGACGGCTCGTTTTGGCAGACGCTGTTTTTCTATGCCGCGCTGTGCGCTGTTCCTGCGTTGCCGGCGCTGCAAAATTTACGCGCGCATGTCGGCGCGTACATTATTTTCATGATTTTGATCGCGGTTCTTTTCCGGCTGACGGCGGGAAAAGCGCGTATGCCGAGACGGCGGCTGGCCGTTTATTGTATTCTGTTGGTTCTTACGGCGGCGAGCGACCTGTTCATCGCGACGCTTTTCATCGCGCCGTTGATCGTTTATTTTGGCTGGGGGCTGGTCGCGAACGAACCGTCTGAAACGACGCGGCGCGACGCGCGCCTGATCGGATTGACGGCCGGCGCGTTTTTCATCGGAAAAGCGCTCGAAAAAATTTACCTCATGATCGGCGCTGCGCCGCTGAACAGCCGAGTCGGTTCAGCGAAATGGGCGGGCGAATCGGCCGTTTCGTTTTACTTCCGGAATTTCCGTTTCGGCTGCATGAAACTTTTCGGCGCTTATTTCGGCGAAACGCGGGTTTTTTCGATCGGAACGCCGGCGGCATGGCTGAAACTGATCCTGCTGCTGATCGGCGCCGCCGTGATCGCGCTCAACCTTTTCCGCTTTTTCCGGCGCGAGAAAACGACCGACGAAATTTCGACTTTTCTGTCGCTGGCGATCGTTTGCCACGGCGCTTGGGTCGTTTTGGGCGGTTTCGCCCTGAATTCGGAAAATACGCTGCGCTATTACGCTTTTTTCCCGTACGCTTTAGCTGTGCTGCTGATTCGGACGGCGCTTGTTTCAGGCGTTTTATCGCGCCGACTGGTTCGGAACCGCCTGACGGTCCGGACGCTGTCGGTCGCCGTCTGCGTTCTGATTCTGGCGCTGACGTTCCGGCTCCCGCCGCGAACGCGCGTGATCACGCCGCAGGATCGGCTGGCGACGTTCCTGCGCGATACGGGATACGTCAGCGGGTACGGGGATTTTTGGACCGCGACCCATACGGTCGTCAGTTCGGAGAACCGGATCGCCGTACGCGCGATCCGCGCCGACGAAGGATCAGGCGGCGAAGTCCGGCGCTACTTCTGGTTTAATCGGACCGATTGGTACGACGATCCCGAGGCGAATTTTATCGTCGTCGGATTAAAAGAGCCGTGGATGAACGTTTCGGAAGAAACGGTTCGGAATTTTTTCGGCGCGCCGGTTCGAGAGACGCGTTTTGAGGATTACCTGATCCTCGAATATCCGAAAGGTCTTTATTCGAGATTCAGCCAATGAAGCGGATTCTTTCTTTTCTTGAAGATTTTTCGAGGCGCGGCGGCGCATACGCGCTGCTTTTAATCGTTTTGGCGCTTCTTTCTTATGGTTTGGCGCTGCCGAAGCTGGGAATTTACTGGGACGACTGGGCGATGATCTGGACGCGGCTGGCGGTCGGGTTCGGCGGCCTCGTTCGTCATTTCAGTTTCAGCCGTCCGCTTGCCGGGCAGATACATAATCTGGCTATCCTGCTGACAGGCGGCGATCCGCTCAAAGTTCAGCTCTATGTCCAGGCGATGCGGATCGTTTGCGCGTTGGTTTTCAGCGCGACGATCCGAACGGTATGGCGGAAATCGGCGTATGGGCCGATCCCTGCCGTCGCCGGATTGATCTTTTTCGTTTATCCCGGATTTACGATGATCCCGATCGGGATTAATTTCGGTTTTTCGTATCTGATCATGGCGATACAGTTCGCCTCTTGGACGCTTTCGGTTCGCGCGCTGCGCGGAGAAGGCCCGATCCGGCCGCAGGTTTTGGCCGCGGCGCTTTTTTCCGCGCTGAATTTATTCGCGACCGAATATTTTTTCTTGTTGGAGCTGATCCGTCCGGCGCTGTTTTGGATCGCGCTGTCGGCGGAGCGTCCGGGGCCGGAAACGACCCGGGAGCGAATCGCGCGTTTATCGAAGGCTTGGCTTCCGTATGTTTTCGTTTTTCTCGCCGCGGTCGCCTACCGCCTTTTTTTCAACCCGACCCAAACGCTGCATTATGAATTCAGCCTGATCGATCGGTTCAAGTCTGACCCGGCCGCCGCGGCGGGGACGTACTTAAGCGCTGTCGGCGGCGACGTCGCGAAAATCCTTTTCGGCGCCTGGGCGCAGCTGTTTATCCTTCCGGATGTCGAATTGACCGGATTGCGGACGATGATAACGTTCGGGGCCGCCGCCGCCGCGGGTTCGCTGGTCACAGGCGTTTTTCTCTCGCTCCGCGTTCGGGCGGCGAGCCGCGGTTCCGATCCGTCCGCGCGGCCGCGAGTTTCGGCCGGACCGGGGATGATTCTCGTCGGTTTGGCGCTGATTCTGCTGGGCGGTCAGCCGTTCTGGCTGACAGATTCATATTTATCGTTCATCTTTCCGAATTCCCGTTTTACGCTGCCGTTTCTTCCGGGGATGGCGCTCGTTTGGAGCGGGGTTGCGGAGACTGTGTTTTCCGATTCCGCCCGCTTTCGGCGCGTTCGCCGCACGCTCGGAATATTCGTGTTGGCGGCGATCGTCGGGGCGGCGAGCGGGTTCCATTTTCTGAACGCGACGGCGTACCGGCGCGATTGGACGCTGACGAAAGATTTCTTCCGGCAGCTAAGCTGGCGGATTCCGGATCTGGAGCCGAATACGACGATCGTTACGAATACGCTGCCGATCCGTTTCAGTACGGATAATTCGCTGACCGCGCCGTTAAACTGGATTTACGCGGACGGCGAAGCGCTTCGGGACGCGCGGATGCCGTTCATGCTGTATACGAATACCAAACGGTCGCGGACGCTATCCGATTTTGCGCCCGGACGGCGCGTCGAACAGGAATATCTGACGGCCCGGTTCAGCGGCAATACATCCGATACGATCAGCGTTTATTACCGTGCGCCCGGCTGCGTCCGCGTTTTGGATCCTGAAATTGATCTCTTGAATCAAACGATCGCCAATATTGACCGCGCGGCCGCGCGGCTGACAAATTATGAGCGGATTCGGACGGACGGCGAAGCGCGCGAATTAAATCGGACGGTCTTCGGCGCCGCGCCGGCTTCGAAAAATTGGTGCTGGTACTATGAACAGGCGGATTTGGCGCGCCAGCGGCAGGACTGGGACCGCGCGGCCCGTTTGGGCGACGAAGCTTTCGCGCAAGCGGATTATCCGAATGATCCGGCCGAACGGTTCCCGTTTATCGAGGGTTACGCCATGGCGGAACGCTGGGACGACGCCGAACGGCTAAGCCGGGAAACGCTTTCAATTACGCCGGTCATGAATAATCCGCTGTGCGCGCTTTGGGCGCGGATTGAACGGAACGGAATCGAATCGGACGCTAAAGCTGCCGCGGTCCGCCGCGTTCAGTCGGATCTGGATTGCGGATTTTTAGGGAAGGGAGATTGATATGACGGCGAGATCGGGATTAAAGGTTCTCTGCGTCGGGCTGGCGCGGCGCGGCGGCATGCTGCATTTTCACGATTGTCTGGTCGAAGGATTGGCGCCGGTCTGTCAGGTTGCGTCGCTGACGGCGGCGGGCGCGGATCACGGCGAGCGCGTCACGTTTCAAAAAGATGTCCGCCATTTTTTCGTTGACAGCGGAAAAGGAATGATCGGGACGCTTGGGAAACTGACCGCGCCGAAGACCTGGAAAGCGGTTCAGACGGCGATTGAAAGCTTCCGCCCCGACCTCGTTCATTTTACCGGCGCGCAGGAATGGAACCCTGCCGTCGGCGCGCTCCTGAAAAAACGCGGTATCCCGCTCCTGTATACGGTTCATGACGTGATTCATCATGAGGGCGTTCCGTTTTATTTCCGCGTTACCGAAGGAATTTTCCGTAAGCTTCCGGACGGTTTTATCGTTCTGACCGAATCGGCGAAGGCCCAGCTTTCCGCTCAGGGCGTCGCGACTGAGCGGATTCGCGTTATTCCCCATGGCGTTTATGATTTTTTCCGCGATACGCCCGCGCCCGCGGCCGAGCCGGACGATCCGAATCCGTTCAAGCGCATCCTTTTCTTCGGCCGGATCGAGCCGTATAAGGGTCTGCCGATCCTATTGGAGGCGATCGAGCCGCTTTTCGAGAAATATCCGGATTGGGGGCTGACGATTGCCGGGAGCGGCGACGTCAGCGGGCTGCGCGATCGGCTGAATCGTCCGCAGATCGAGTTGATCAACCGGTTTCTCAGCGATGCAGAAGTCGCCGCGCTGATGCGCCGCGCGGAGATTATCGCGCTTCCGTATTTATCGGCGACGCAGAGCGGCGTTATCCCGACGGCGTTTCCGTTCGCGAAAGCGATCCTGGCGACGGCGGTCGGCGGGATTCCCGATATGATCCGCGACGACGAAAACGGGCTGCTGGCCGCGGCGAACGACGCCGAAGGTTTTCGGAACGGCTTGGAACGTTTGATGCGCGACGCGGCGCTGCGGCGTCGTTTGGGCGAAGCCGGCGCGGCGTTTGCGGAAGAGCGGTTGGGCTGGGACGCGATCGCGGCGCGTCATTTAGATTTTTACGAGGAAATTTTGTTTAACCTCTCCGAATTATTGCGCGCGGCATAGCGGCTTTGGAAAGAAGAACCGCTATGGAAATTAGACCGGGACTATCCGGCGTCGGAAGCCGCGGAGCCGGACGGATTGCTGGCCGCGTCTTCGTCGAAATGACGAACGGGGATGAATGATTTCGAATGATTAACGCAATAGACGTATGGAATCGGTTCGCGCGGGAACGGCGCGGCGCGGCGTCGGCCGAGGGCGATTACTGGCTTTCAAAGGCGAAAGATTATTCCCGCTTAATCGATCGGCGCTGGGCGGAAGGTGACGACGAAACGCGCGAATTCCTGAAGCGTCTGTTCGCGGACCGGTCGCTCCGATCCGTTTTGGATATCGGCGCGGGAACGGGCCAATGGTCGCTGTTTTTCGCCCGGTTGGGCGTTAACGCGACCGCGCTTGAACCGTCCGCGGGGATGCGCGCTGTCCTGAAGGAAAATATCGCGGCCGATCCGGCGTCGGCGCGTCGAATCAGCGTCGTCGAGGGCCGTTGGCCCGAAACCGACGCGGGAATTTTCGACGTGTCTTTCTGTTCTCATGCGATGTACGAATGGGACGATCTCGCCGCGGCGATCGCGGCGCTGCGCGAACGGACGCGGCGGCGGGTCGTTCTGGCGATCCGCGCTCCTTACGCCGACGATTTTTACGCGCGCTTGGCGGCGTTTCTCTGCCCTGAAGCTCCGTATGCCGGGACCGATTTCCCGCTTTTGCAGGCCGCGCTGTTTCAGCTGGGGATTTTCGCCGACGTTTGTTTTGAAAGCCGCGATACGGCGCATGTCCGTAAATTTGATACGGTCGACGCGGCGGTTACGGCGATCCGGACTCGTTTCGGCGCCGACGGCGCGACGGTCCGCGAGCTGATCGTTTCGGAAGGGTATGCCGAGCCGGACGGACGGGTACGGATCCCGATGCGCGGGAAAACGGCCTGCGTTTCTTTCAAGCCGTAGCGCGCTTATTTTCAGGGCTGATTCAATAAACGGTATACCTGATCGAGCGTCTGCAATCCGGTCAGGTTGCGGACGGTCCAGCCGTACGTCGACAAATCGTCGCCGCTGAAATCGCAGAGCGAAACGGAATTCGCGGTCGGATGTACGTTGTCCGCCTGAAGTCCGTGATTCGGAAGCGGTTCCATCGCGCGCCACAAGTTCCACAACGGCAATTCATAATCGAGCGCGATCTGCGCGACAACCTGGTTGAACGAGCCGTCAGGGTCAAGATCGTCGGCTTTCGTGACCAGGACCGGGACGATATTGAAACGGTCGATCGTTTTATCGACCAGGGAGCGCATGTGTTTATCGAAGTCGCCGACTTTCATGTAAACGTCGTTTGAGCCCAACGATATAAACGCGATTGAAGGCTGCCAAAGGCGATATTCGCAGGTCGTCGCCGATTCGTACGGCCAGCAGATATCGTCGTCGTACCAGTGAATCATATCGAGATCGAAAGCGGTTTTCCCGTTTCCCGCCGCGCGCGAGTCGCGGGAGAAGGACCAGCGGAACTGATCGATCGTCGCCGCCAACGATTCATATTCGCCAAGCGCGTAGCCTAAATCGCCGAAATCGAAACAAGAGAAGAAAGAAGGCAGGACGCTGTTCGAGTCGCCGACTTTGCTGAAACGCTTCGGATCATTTCCGGCTTCAAGCCCGGCGGCGTAAATCTCTTTCATTTTCGCGCTGATTCCGGCCGGAACAACGTCCCATTCGCGCCATTGCGCCGCGCTTAGCGTCGGCGCGACCGTCGCGGTCGGCGCTGCCGTCGGTTCGGCGGTCGGTACGGGCGTCTCGGTCGCCGCGGGCGTGCTCGTTTCGGTCGGAACCTCGATCGCAGCGGTCTCGCTCGGACGGGGCGGGACGGCGTTGGGGGAATGACGGATGATACAGCCTGCTAAAGTTCCCGACAGGAATAGGATCAGACTGAATCGGATCGCGGTTCGCGCGCGGGTCATACGTCTCCTAAATACCGAACATGCGGCAGACAATCATCGATACGAAAATACCGAGCAGGACGCCGACGATGACCTGGCGCGGCGTATGACCGAGAACTTCTTTTAAAAGCTCGTCGTCGATCTGCTGCCCTGAAAAAAAATCACGCAGCAGCTGGTTGATTTTCTGCGCCTGGAGTCCGGCTTGCCAGCGAACGTGCGACGCGTCGTAAGTAACGATAACGACGAGCGCGAACGCCGCGCCGAACGCCGCGGAGTCGAATCCTTGCCAAACGCCGATCGTACAGGCGACCGAAGTCACCAGCGCCGAGTGGGAACTGGGCATGCCGCCGCTTTGGAAAACCAGCAGCCAGTCAAACCGTTTTTCGAAGAAGAAGTTGACAACCGGTTTCAGGAACTGAGCCAGGAACCAACTCAACATCGCGGAGATGATCGCCGGGTTGGAGAAAAAATCGGTTGCGTATTTCAAAACGCGCCGTCCTCGTCTATCGTTTCGCCGTCGGGATCGCCGCCTTGGATCGTCTCGATTTTAAGCTCGGCTTCGCTCAGGCAGGCCGCGCAGAATTCTGCGGTTTGCATGCCTTCCTGATACAGCGTTATCGTCTCTTCTAACGGTAGCTGGGCGGACTCAAGTTTTTGAACGATTTCCTGAAGCCGGGCGATCGCTTCGTTGAAAGTTAAGGTTTCAGTCTCAAGGTTGCTCATAGCTTTTGCAGTTCCAAGTAAATTATTTTCCTGATGGCGTAAGTATATCTTAAATTTTAATCGTCGATCCGCGCGTTGCGCTCGCCGTCTTTAAATATAAGTCGGATCGGTTGGGAATTTCGCAGCCTGGCCGCGCTTGTGACCGCGTTGCCGTCGCTGTCCCTGACGAGCGCGTAACCGCGTTTCAGCACGGCGGCGGGATCGAGCGCGCCTAAACGGGCGCGCAGGGAATCGAGCCGGATCCCGAGCGTATTCATGCGATGGCTGACGATAAGGTTGAGCCGGCCGCTCAGCGATTCTAATTCGCGCCGCCGCTGGTTGACGAGCGCGTCCGGCGAAGCGCGCAGCAATCGGGCGCTGAGGACGGCGAGCTGATCCTTACGGACTTGGAGCGCGTCGCCGCAGGCTTGATCCATTCGCCGGACGAAGGTATCGAGCGTTTCGAGCAGTTCGTTCCTGTCCGGAACGGCGGCTACGGCGGCGGCGGTCGGCGTCGCCGCGCGTAAATCGGCGGCGAAATCAACCAGCGTGAAGTCGATTTCATGACCGACGCCGGAAATGACCGGAATCGGAGAGCCGGCGACGGTCCGGACGAGCGTTTCGTCGTTGAAAGCCCAGAGATCTTCCATCGATCCGCCGCCGCGTCCGATCAGGATCACGTCCGGTTTGGCTTTGACGAGCCGCTTGAAAGCGGCGGTTAATTCCGCGGGCGCTTCGACGCCCTGAACGGCGGACGGCGCGATCAGGACGTTCAGCGCCGGCCAGCGTTTCTTTAGTGTGGTGAGAATATCCTGGAGCGCGGCGCCGCCGGCGGAGGTTACGACGCCGACCGTACGCGGAAAAGCGGGGAGCGGGCGTTTCCGCTCTGGGTCGAAAAGACCTTCCGCTTCGAGTTTTTCTTTCAGCCGCAGAAATTCTTCGTAACGTTTCCCTGCCCCGACGTTTTCGACCTTCTCGGCGTAGAGCTGATAGACGCCTGACGGTTCGTAGACGCCGAGGCGTCCGGAAGCGATAACCGAGCTGCCTTCCTTAAAGACGTCCTTATAGCGGTACGCCGCCGTTTTCCACATCACGCATTTCAACGCGCTCTTGGCGTCTTTGAGCGTGAAGTAGATATGACCGGAGACCGGGCGGGAAAGATTCGATATCTCGCCTTCGACGGATAAGTTTTCCAGAATCGGGTCGCTTTCGATTAAGTTTCTGACCTGACGGTTCACGTCGGAAACGGAAAGTGCGGTCAGGGGCCCGAGCGCGGGCTTAAAGTCGAAATTGAACATGGGGTTAGTATATCATGAGGATACATGAAGGAAGTCAACAAATACTTCGCACGCAGCTTTTTAGATCCGCGCGCGAAGTATTTCAGACCGCGCCGTTCATCATCACTTCCGGAAATTTTTTTGACCGCAGGA
>JASBYO010000005.1 GCA_029983925.1 Flexilinea sp. | reverse complement strand
CGCGAACGTACAGCAGCGCCATGACGATCGCTGTCGCAGCCGTCGCGGCCGCGCCGATCCAAAGCGCGCTCGTATAAACCGGGTCGGCGTGATTCGCGACCGTCTTGATCGTCAGATCGGTCGGCGTGACCGGGAACGCGCGGACCGCTTCGAGAACGCGCCAGTTCCGCGCCTCGGTCAACAGCTCCCATCCGGCGCGGCCGAGCAGAAACAGCAACCCGGCGGTCAGCGCAGCGCGCGCCGGTTTCCGCTCCGCAATCCGAGCGCGGATCCCCCCCTCCGAACGCAGCGCTTCAACGACGACGAACAGAAACGGCAGGATCAAAAAACGCGAGCTGACCCGTTCGCCGGCGAAAAGCGGAAGCGGCAGCGCGCGGAAATAGCCGTAAACGTCCGAGACCGAAAGGAACGCGATCGTCGCGCAAGGGATCAGGATCAGCGGGAAACGCCGTTCCCGAACGGCCGCGCGAACGCGGGCCGCGGCAAAAATTATCAGCAAAACCGCCGCCGCCGCGCCGATATACAGGTTGTATTCCCACCAGCCCAAATTGCCGCCCGTAACCGCGCGGTTCAGCGAATCCTGCGGTAAAACGTGCGTCAGGAAGGCGCGGACAAGCTGACGGAGCGAGCGGTAACCGCCGAGGAACTCGTCGTCGAACCCGCCCAGCTGGATCGCCGTCGGCAGAATTCGAACGGCCGACAGCAAAACCGAAAAGAGACCGGAAAAAAAGACCGCTTTCCATTTCGCCCAATCCGGACGCGGCGAGCGAAGATTCTCCGGCTTTTTCCAGAACGTCAGTACCGCGGCGCAAAGGAACAGCAGGCACCACACGAATTGATGGAAGGAGCCCTGAAGGAAGATCGAAAACAGCAGCGCCGCCATCTTAACCGGCCAGCGCCACGAAAACGCCTTCAACTCGAACAATTCGTAAATCCACAAAATGAACCAGCTGAAGAGCAGGTTCCCGCCCCAGGTAACATGCCCGACAGCGACATGCGACAGCAGATGGCCGTTGAAATTATAGACGAGGAAAAGGAACGCGAACCCGGCCTGCGACAAGTCGAATTTACGCGCGATCCGAAGCAGCCCGATAAACCCGACCGCGTACAGGATCAGGAAATGCGCCAGAACGAACTGCCCGACGCTGAGCCATTTCAGCAGGATCAGCTGCGGCGTAAAGAAGACGTCCGGGAGCGAAAAATAACGGTCGCTGACGCCGCGCAGCGCGCTCGCGTCCGGCATGTGCAGCGGAAAGACGTTTTTCATCGCCGCGTCTTTGACAAACGCCAGCCGCGGGGCGTTGACTTCCGCCCAATCGTGAAAATCGAACGGGATCTCCCCGCCGTTCAGAAAGTAAAGCCACAGCGCGCAGCCGAGGAGGAACCAGGCGGCGTAAAGCGCCGCGGATAAGCGTCGTCGGTCGTCTTTCTTCATACGGAAATTATATCAGTCCCGCAGCCGCTATCCCAATTCCGGCCCTGTCCGGGATCTTTACGGCTTCAGCGCCGTTCCCGCCTCCGCTTCCGCGGTCTCCGCCGCGCTCCATTTCTCCCAGCGGTCATAACCCGAACGCGATACGCGGACCGCAAACCGCGAATTGATCAGGTACGTCGCGTCGTTATAACTGATCGGGACCAGGATCGCCGCCTCGTTCGTCATAATCGACTCGCTCCGCGCGTAAAGTTCAGCGCGCCGGATCGGGTCGCTTTCCAGCGCAGCTTCGCCGACCAGCGCCGCGTATTCCGAATAAAGCGCATCGGCGTCGTCCGAATCGGCGCAGCCAAGCGTCGGCCAGTCGGTCGAAGCCTGATAATATCCACCCGGGCAGAGAAACACGTCGGCCGTAAAGTTATTGGCGTCGAAATAATCCTGAATCCAGGCCGTACGGTAAACGTTATGCAGCCCTTCCTTACGAACATCTTTAAAAACGCCCCAATCGCTGTTTTCGAGGACGACGTTTATCCCCAGCTCCGTCCGCCAATATTCGGTTACGACCTCGGCGCGGATTTGATGAAGATCGCCCGCGCTGTAATAATAGCTGAGCTTAACCTGATTCGGCGTCAGTCCCTTTTCAGCGCAGTAATCGGCGATCAGCGCGCGCGCCTCGTCGAGATCGGCCTGCGCGCCGTATTCCCCGATCAGCTCCGTCCCGGGCGCGCCGGAAACGCTCGGATGAATCCAGAATCGCGCCGGCGTTCCCGATTTCAGCGCGTTAACGATCGCCGGGCGATCGACCGCCAGCGCCAACGCCCGGCGCACGCGCGGATCGTCCGTCGGCGGCAGCAGATGGTTAAAGATCATCCCTTCCGTACCGATATTCAACGGTTTCTCGATTATCTGATCCGCGTAGGACGGATCGCCCGCAATTCGGTCAAAATCGGAGAACGGCACGATCGCCAAATCCAACCTTCCCGCTTCATATTCCGCCAGCGCGCTCGTCTCGCTCATCATCCGCGTTTCAATCTCGTCGATCGCCGCCGCCGGAACCGCCTCCGTCCCCGGCCAAAACGGATTCCGAACCAGCGTCAGCTCGGCGTCGTGCGTCCAGCTTTTAAGCGTAAACGGCCCGTAACCCTGATAAATCCCGGCTTCGGTCCAGCGGTCGCCGTAGCCTTCGCCGCAAACGTCCCCCTCAATTAACCACTCCGGCATGGCGCGGACGACCCACAGGCTCAAAACGTTCAGCGCGTAAGGCGACGGCTCGCGTAAGCGAACGACGAGCGTCCGCGAATCCGGCGTCTCGACGCCGACGGACGAAAAATCGCGCGCCGATCCGTCGTTATACGCCGCCGCGCCGGCGATAATCTTATTCAACAGGAACGCGTACGCCGAACCGGTTCCCGGTCTTAAAACGCGCTCGATCCCATAACGAAAATCTTCCGCGGTGACGAAGCGGTCCGTCCCCGCGCAATCGCGAACGATTTCGACCGTTTCCGACTCGGGATCATAACGGACCCAGCGCGCATCCGAACGCAGATGAAACGTGATTTCGTCCCGCGACGCGTTAAATTCATAGCGCTCCGCCATCCCGGCTTCCAACGCCAATGTCTCCTCATTCATCCGCAGCAGCCCGACGGTCATCGACTCAACCAGCTGAATCGAGTACGGATTTTCGGCCAGCGCCGGATCGATTCCGGGAATATCGCCGCCCGAAAACGAAGTCCGAAAAACGATCCGCCGGTCCGGTTCTTCCGGGCCGCGCGAAAAAACGATAACGGTTAATCCGATCAGCAACAAGAAAAAAATAAAAAGAAAACGACGAAACGGTCGCGTCATGGTTAAAATTCCCGAATCATAATTTATCGTTAAGCGAGACGCTTAACCGGGATTCATTTTAGGCTGATTGCGGTCAAATTGTCAACCTGATTCTCGACAAAGTTGACAATTTGACATTGAAACGGTATAACAAAATAGGGAAACGACGAAAAGATCCCTGTTTTAAGAGGTAAAAAATTGAAATTAAGCGAACGAATCCTGACGCTTCTCAGCGAAAATCCCGACGGTTATACGTCCGGGAACGAAATCGCCGAACGGCTGGCGGTCAGCCGCAACGCGGTATGGAAAGCGGTCGAGAAGCTCCGATCGGACGGATACGAAATCGACGCGATCACGAATAAAGGCTACCGCATCCATCATGAACCCGACCGGATTTCCGCCGGCGCGGTCATGAAACTCTTACCCCAAACGGAAACGCCCTTCCGGGTCACTGTCGTGGAATCCATCTCCTCGACCAACGACGCTCTCCGCCTGCGCGCGGAAGAGGGCGCTCCGGAAGGGACAATCCTGATCGCCGAGTCGCAGACGAGCGGGCGCGGGCGGCTGAACCGCTCGTTTTACTCGCCGAAGAACAGCGGCATATACCTGAGCGCGCTGCTGCGCCCGACAATTCCGGCGCCGGAAGCCCTCTCGATTACGACGGCGGCGGCCGTCGCGGCGGCGGAAGCGATTGAAAGCTGCTGCGGCGCGGATACGAAAATAAAATGGGTCAACGATATTTTCGCGAACGGGAAAAAAATCGCCGGAATCCTGACCGAAGCCGCGATCAATCTCGAAAACGGACGTCTCGACTACGCCGTTCTCGGAATCGGGATCAATATCTTCGATCCGGAGGACGGCTGGCCGGCGGAACTAACCGGGATCGCCGGCGGCGCGTTAAGCGTCTGTCCGGCGGATCGGCGCGGACTGCGCAGCCGGGTCGCCGGAACATTCCTGAACCTTTTTTGGCGTTATTACCGGGACCTCGGCGGGAAACCGTTCCTAAACGCCTACCGCGCCCGTTCGCTCGTCCTCGGACGGGAAATTATCGTTGACGACGGCGTCAGCCGACGTCGGGCGACCGCGCTCGCGATCGACGAAGAATTCCGTCTGATTGTCCGCTTTGACGGCGAATCGCGGGAAACGGCGCTCTCGACCGGCGAAGTTTCGGTTCGGATTGTATAAATAAGAGGAATTTATTTCGCGCCGGGAAAGCGCGAACGGACGGGAACGAAGGGAGTTATGATTGATGGGATACTGTCAGGAAATCGCCGAACGGATTAAAGGCGGGGAGCGAATCGACGCCGATACGGCGCGGCGCTTATACGACCGGCCGCTGACGGAATTGACCGCCGCGGCGAACGGACTGCGGAAATATTTCTGCGGCCAGGGGTTCGATATCTGCACGATTATCAACGCGCGCAGCGGAAAATGTTCCGAGAATTGTAAATTCTGCGCGCAATCCTCTTTTTATCATACCGGCGCAGAAGAATATCCGATGATGGGGACCGATGAAATTGTCAGGGCCGCCGTGAACGACGCGGCGAAAGGCGTGCTGCGCTTTTCGATCGTAACGTCGGGGCGCAGGCTGCGTCCGGTCGACGTAGAACACGTCTGCGGGACAATTCGCGCGATTCATGCCGAAACCGATATTCAGGTCTGCGCCTCGATCGGTCTCTGCGATAAGGATCAGTTCGAGACGATGAAAGCGGCCGGATTGACGCGCTTCCACTGCAATTTAGAGACGTCGCGGCGCTTCTTTCCCGAAATCTGCACAACGCATACCTACGATCAGAAAATCGAATCGCTGAAAGCGGCGCGCGCCGCCGGGTTGAGTCTATGCTGCGGCGGGATCATGGGCTTGGGAGAAACGGTCAAAGACCGGATCGACATGGCGATCGAGATCCGCGAATTAGGCGTCCGCTCCGTCCCGGTCAATTTCCTGAATCCGATTCCGGGAACGCCGTTCGAGAAGAACCGCGCCTTAAGCGATGAGGAACGGCTGCGGATCGTCGCCGTCTATCGCTTTATTAACCCCGAAGCTTCGATCCGTCTGGCCGGCGGGCGCGGCCTGATCGCCGATAAAGGGCGCGCCTGTTTTGAGTCGGGCGCGAACGCCGTTATTTCGGGCGACATGCTGACAACGGCAGGATATACGATCGACAGCGACATGGCGCTCATTCGGGAATTAGGTTACAAAACGGAGATTTGGAATGGCTAAGGGTATTTTTATTACCGGGACAGGGACGGACATCGGGAAAACTTATGCGACCGGGCTGCTGATTAAAACGCTGCGCCGCGCCGGGTTCAACGCCGGATACTATAAAGCCGCCGCCAGCGGAAACGAACGCCGCCCCGACGGTTCGGTCGCCGCCGGCGACGCCGCCGCGGTCTGCCGCTTGAGCGGACTGAACGACGCACCCGAAACGCTGATCTCGTATCTGTACGAAGCGGCGCTCTCGCCGCATTTAGCCGCCAGGCTCGAAGGGAATCCCGTCGCGATCACGCAGATCATGAAAGATTACGCCGCGCTGGCGAATCGCTTCGATTACGTCGCCGCCGAAGGCAGCGGCGGGATCGTCTGCCCCGTGCGTTGGGACGAGGATGAGCGGCTGCTGCTCGAAGACGTGATCCATGCGCTCGCGCTCCCGGCCCTCGTCGTTTCCGACGCCGGACTCGGAACGATCAATCATACCGTACTGACGGTCGAGTACGCGCGCGCGCGCGATATCCCGATTCGCGGAATCCTGCTGAACCGCTACGTCGATTCGGAGATGACGCGCGACAACCGCCGCATGATCGAGGCGCTGACAGGCGTCAAAGTCGTCGGCATTATCCGCCCCGGCGCCGATGAGATCGATGCGGAAATCGAAGATTTATTGAACCTGTTTGAAAAATAATCGAAAGCGCTGCTCCGATCGTCAGTATTTTAAAATCAGCTTTGAGATCCGATCGGTAACCAAAGAAAACGAAGAGAATCGGACCAGTCAGAAGAGGAGCGAACGGCGCGGATTCTCTCTCTTCCCGATAGGAAACGGGAGGGGAAGGCCCGCGGCGCCGATTACGATTATATAGATACGAAGAGGAAAACCATGAACCAACGCACCCGGACCCTGATCGAAAAAGACCTGAGCATGATCTGGCACCCCTGCTCGCAGATGAAAGACTACGAACTGCTGAAACCGATCGTCATCGAGCGCGGCGCCGGCGTCCGTCTCTACGACACGGAAGGACGCTCCTACATCGACATCGTCAGCTCCTGGTGGTGCAACCTGCTCGGCCACGCGAACCCCAAGATCAACGCTTCGATCAAAGCCCAGCTCGACCGCCTCGAACACGTTATCTTCGCCAACTTCACCCATGAACCGGTGATCCGACTCTGCGAACAACTTTTGGAAATCCTCCCTGGGGGACTGAAAAAGTTTAACTTTTCCGATAACGGTTCCGCCGCGGTCGAATGCGCGTTGAAAATGAGTTTTCAATACGCCTACCAGACCGGCCGGCCGGAACGAACGAAATTCATGTGCCTGAGCGACGGTTATCACGGCGAAACGATCGGCGCGCTGTCTGTCGGCGCGCTGGACCTGTACGCGAAAATTTACCGTCCGATGCTGATGAGCACGATTCAAATCGAAGCGCCCGACTGTTACCGCTGCCGTTACGGGAAAACGCGCGATACCTGCGAAACGGAATGTTTCGCCGCGGCCGAAAGCGCCTTCGCCGCCCATGCGCACGAAACCTGCGCGATCATCGTTGAGCCGCTGCTGCAGGGCAGCGCCGGGATGCGCGTTTATCCGGCGCAGTACCTGACCAAACTGCGCGCGCTCTGCGACCGCTGCGGCGTGCTGCTGATCGCGGACGAAATCGCGACCGGCTTCGGCCGAACGGGAAAGATGTTCGCCTTCGATCATGCCGGCGTCAGCCCGGATATCATGTGCCTGTCGAAAGGTCTGACCGGCGGGTATATGCCCATGGCGATTACGGTTACGACGGACGAAATTTACGACGCTTTTTACGCCGACTATAACGAAGGGAAAGCTTTCATGCACAGCCATACCTACAGCGGCAACCCGCTCGGCTGTTCCGCCGCGCTCGCCGTTCAAGCGATTTTCCGCGACGAACCGATTCTTGAAAACGCCGCTTCGCGCGCCGCTTTCCTGAGCGGGCTGATGGACGAAACGTTCGGCGGCCATCCGCATGTCGGGGAAATTCGCCGGATCGGGCTGATCCACGCGCTCGAACTCGTTCAGGATCGCGAAACGAAAAAAGGTTTTCCGTCGGAAGACCGCGTCGGTTATCAGATTTATCAAACCGCGCTGAAAAACGGGCTGCTGCTGCGCCCGTTGGGGAACGTTCTCTATTTCAATCCGCCGCTCATCATTAACGAATCCGAATTGACGGAAGCGGTCGAAATCTGCGCCCGTTCGATCCGGTCGGTATTAGGATAAAATTAATCGTACGGCGATTCATTCATGGCGATCGTTTCGGATAAAACTTCCGCGACGGCTTCGCCGGACGCCGGTCGGAGATTCCGTTCATAACGAGAGGAGTTTTCCCATGCTGATTTCCGTATCCCCGAACGCTGAAACGTTCCACCTGCGCAACCGCTTTTTCAGTTATATCATGACCGTCATGGAAAACGGGCAGATGGAGAACCTGTATTTCGGCAAAGCCGTTCACGAGCGTCCGTCGTTCGCTTATCTGCATGAAGAAGGGCTGCACGGCATGTCCGCGTTTAACGCGCCCGAACCGTCGCGGCTGTGCCTGTCGTTCGCCCGGCAGGAATACCCGTCTTACGGCACGAGCGATTTCCGCTGCCCGGCTTTCGAAATCGAACAGCGGAACGGCAGCCGCATCAGCGCTTTTAAGTTCCGATCTTACGAAATTATCCCCGGGAAACCGAGCCTCGCCCCGCTCCCCGCCGCGACGATGGAATCCGACGCGGAAGGGGAAACCCTGATCCTGAAACTCGCCGACGACGCGACCGATATGACGCTGTACCTGTTCTATACGATTTACGCCGATCTCCCGATCCTGACGCGAAGCGCGAAATTCGAGCTGAACGGCGGGACGCCGGTTACGCTGACGCGCGCGTTATCGATGTCGCTGGACCTGCCGGATATGGCGTATGAGATGATGACGTTTACCGGCGCATGGGGGCGGGAACGCAGCGTTCGGACGCGAAAACTGGATCACGGCGTTCAGGCGAATTTCAGTATGCGCGGATCGAGCAGCGCTGAAATGAACCCGTTCTTTATCCTGAAAAGACCGGAAACAACCGAACATCAAGGCGAAGCGCTCGGGTTTAACATCGTTTACAGCGGCAGCCATCTCGGCCAGGTCGAATGTACTTCGGACGGGACAACGCGCGTCCTGACAGGGATCCATCCGGATAATTTCAGCTGGCGGCTGACGCCGGGAGAATCGTTCCAAACGCCGGAAGCTATTCTCGGTTACAGCGGCGACGGCCTGAACGGATTAAGCCGCGCGTTCCATGACCTGATCCGAACGCGAATCGTCCGCGGCGTCTGGCGCGACCGTCCGCGTCCGATCCTGATCAACAACTGGGAAGCGACCGGGATGAATTTCGACGAGGCGCTGATCCTGAAAATTGCCGAAAAAGCCAAAGACGTCGGCGTCGAGCTGTTCGTCCTTGACGACGGCTGGTTCGGCGCGCGGAACGACGAACACGCGGGACTCGGCGATTGGGTCGCCAACACGGATAAACTCCCCGGCGGAATCAAAGGGCTATCCGAGAAAATCGAAGCGATGGGATTGAAATTCGGCCTTTGGATCGAACCCGAGATGGTCAATAAAGACAGCGATCTCTACCGCGCGCATCCGGATTGGATCCTCAGCGCGCCGAACCGGTTCCAATCTCACGGACGTTTCCAGTACGTTCTTGACTTTTCGCGAAAAGAAGTCGTCGATCAGGTCCATTCTCAAATCGCGAAAGTCATCCGCGAAGCGAAAATATCGTATATCAAATGGGATTCGAACCGCTATATTACCGAATGCTACTCGAACGGAAGCGCGCCCGAAGATCAGGGGAAAACCTTCCACAAGCATATTTTAGGTATTTACGACTTATATACGCGCCTGACGGCCGAATTTCCGGAAATCCTGTTCGAATCCTGTTCGAGCGGCGGCGCCCGCTACGATTTAGGAATGCTCTGTTTCGCGCCGCAAACCTGGACAAGCGACAATACCGACGGCTACGAACGCCAGCGCATCCAATACGGAACGAGCTACGGCTACCCGCTCAGCTCGATCGGCGCGCACGTTTCCGCCGTCCCGAATCATCAGACCGGACGCCTCGTTCCGCTTTCGACGCGCGCCAACGTTGCCTATTTCGGGACGTTCGGATACGAGTTGGATTTGAACCGGCTCAGCGCCGACGAGATTGAGAAAGTCAAGGATCAGGTGAAATTCATGAAAGCCAACCGCGAGCTGATCCATCGCGGCGACTTCTACCGCCTGATCAGTCCGTTTGAGGGAAACGAGACCGGCTGGATCGTCGTCGGGAAAGACAAAAAGAAAGCGCTCGCCGGTTTTTATCAGTGCCTAAACAACGCGAACGCCGGATGGCTGCGCTTTCGGCTCGCCGGGCTTGATCCGAACCGAAAATACCGCGTCGCGCTGCGCGTCGACGTTGATCCGCGCTATTTAGCCCCTTTTATTCCCGGTCTGGACCGGCTGCTGGCGACGCTGAATCAGAGCGCGGAACTGTACGGGGACGAACTGATGTACGCGGGGCTGCCGCTGAACCGGATGCTGTTTGTAATTCAGGGCTGCGATTTTACCTCGCTCCTGATCGAGCTCGAAGCGATCGAATAGGGGAAAAATTCCGGTCGGGAAGGCCGTCCTAAAAGTCGAAATTCCTAACGATGCTTGAGAAAATTGTCAAAGCGTTTCTTGCTGATTCAGCGTGAGCGACGCTGCGGCTTTTGAGAACGACCCGAAAAAATGGAACGGATAGTATGGAGGAGGGGGTTTTGGGGCCGCAAATCCCCTCCTCAAAATAAAACTTACTCAAAGTCAGTGCGCTGAGTCCCTTCCTGCGACCGACGGTCGGGTAGGGGACGACCCATGCACTGACAAACAAGCGGGCGAATTTCACGACAATAGAATTCGTTTTAAGACACCCTCATCCTTTTTAATTTATCCGAATCGAATCATCGACAGAACCATACTGATAATCAGGATCACGGCGATAGCGATCCCGAGAATACTCAGCGTCTGGCGCGACTTCTTTTTTTGATGCTGCGCCTGTTTCTTCGCCGCATCGGCTTTCGCGTTCGCAACGGTCTTTTTTACGGACATGCTCTATCCCTCCCTCCGCCTATTTTTTCTCACTCGCCGGCGCAGCGGCCGTCGTTTTTTCCGATGACTTCGCCGCTTCAGCCGCTTTCGTTTCAACCTTCTTTACCGCCTCGCCGCCCTGGTCTGTACGCTCGGCCGCGTCCCCCGATCCCGATCCGGAATGATCGTGCGCGTAAGACTGCCCGGAAGGCGACTTATGATCGTTCGCGTAAAACCCTTTTCCTTTAAATACGATTCCGACCGAATTATAGACCTTACGTAATTTTTCCTGACGGCAATTCGGACAAACGATCAAAGCGTCCTCGGAAAAATGCTGAAATTGATCAAAGTCATATCCGCAATTTTCACAACGATATTCATAAACCGGCATAGTTTTCCTCGAAACACAGTCCGCGCCAAATTTCTCGCGGACTGAAATTATTAAATCCGGTTCGTCCCGGCTTTAAACAGCCTAATTATAACAAAAGTCCGAGTGAAATCGCCCGCTTCGCGATTTCTTACGTATTTTTAACCGTCCTAAGCGGGCGAGCAGCCGCGAATCCGCTCGTCACATGCCGAAGCCGGACAGTTTGCATGTGATAAAATACCAATCAGAAATAAAATATCGCAAGGCGTCCGACGCAAACGCGAACCTTGAGGAGAGCTAATCATGAAAAGAGCGTTAATCACCGGGATCACCGGCCAGGACGGATCGTACTTATCCGAATTGCTGATCGCGAAAGGTTACGAGGTTCATGGCATCGTCCGCCGCGCCAGTTCTTTCAACACGCGCCGCATCGATCACTTGTACAACCTGTCGCAGGATCCGATTACCCCGATTCCGTTTTATCTTCACTTCGGCGATATATCCACGACCGAAGCTCTCCATAATATCATCTATTCGGTCCAACCCGACGAAATCTATCACCTCGCGGCGCAGTCGCAGGTCCGCGTCAGTTTCGATATTCCCGAATATACCGGCGATACGACCGGACTGGGGACCATCCGCATTCTGGAAGCGATGCGCAAGACAAATTCGAAAGCCCGCTTTTATCAGGCGTCGACGAGCGAACTCTTCGGATCGGCAAAACCGCCCCAGCATGAATCGACGCCCTTCGAGCCTCAGAGCCCGTACGCCGCCGCTAAACTGTACGCCTATTGGATTACGCGCAACTACCGGGACGGCTATAAAATGTTCGCGGCCAACGGCATCCTCTTTAACCATGAAAGCCCGCGGCGCGGCGAAACGTTCGTCACCCGGAAAATTACCCGAGCGCTGGCGATGATCGTCGCCGGGCTTCAGCGGACGCTCTACCTCGGCAACTTAGACGCGAAACGCGACTGGGGCTATGCGCCGGAATTCGTCGAAGCGATGCACTTAATATTACAGCAGGACCGCCCCGACGATTTCGTTCTCGGCACCGGCGAATCGCATACCATCCGCGAATTTCTCGACGAAGCCTTCGGCTATATGGATTTAGACTGGCAGGATTACGTCAAAATAGACAGCCGTTACTTCCGCCCGACCGAGGTCGATTTCCTTTTAGCCGATCCGAGTAAAGCCAAAAAGGTTCTGAACTGGGAACCGAAAGTCAAATTTCACGACTTGGTTCGGATCATGGTCGACGCCGATCTGGCGGCGATGGGGTTGGATTATCCCGGCGAAGGACGGCGCGTTATCACGGAAAAATTTTCAACCTGGCATCGATGGGAAGACCAAGCGATCAGCATGGAACGATAATCGATGTCGAAGCGGCTCGTTTTACTAGACGGTCATGCGATCGCGTACCGCGCTTACTTCGCGTTGACGGCCGGCGGCGATTCCCGCTGGCAGACGTCGTTCGGCGAACCGACCGCCGGGACTTACGGATTCGCCAGTATCCTGCTGCGCGTATTGGAAGACGAACGGCCCGACTATTTAGCCGTCGCGTTCGACGTCGGGAAGACGTTCCGGAACGAACTCCATCCCGAATATAAAGGGACGCGCGCTAAAATGCCCGACGATATGCGTCCGCAGCTCGACCGCATGCGCGAGCTGGTCGACGTTTTCGGCTTCCCGCGCCTGGAGCGCGAAGGCTTCGAAGCCGACGACCTTCTCGGTTCCGCCGCGTTTGAAGCGGCCGAAAACGGAATCGACGTCAAAATTATTACCGGCGACCGGGATCTCCTCCAGCTCGTAACCGATCAGATCACGGTCGATCTTTCCGGCGGACGGTTAAACGAATTAAAAGCGTACGGGCCCGCGGAAGTAAAAAGTTACTTGGGCGTCCGTCCCGATCAGGTTGTCGATTATAAAGCGCTGGTCGGCGACCCGTCGGATAACTACTGCGGCGTACCCGGGATCGGTCCCAAGACCGCCGTCGCGCTCCTCGAACGCTTCGAAACGCTCGACGGCGTATACGCGAATTTAGAAGAGATTAAGGGCGCGGCGCGCAAAAAACTCGAAACGAACCGCGAAAGCGCGATCCTGAGCCGCGAGTTGGCTCAGATTCGTACGGATCTCAACGTTGAAATCGACTATAACGCCGCCGACGTGACGCGCGCGCCTTACCCGGCGGTCGATAAGTTTTTCCGCATGATGGAATTCCGCACGCTGATCCCGCGCCTGAAATCGGTCGCCGCCGAAAACCAACTTCCCAACGAAGATCAGCCGCTCCTGTTCGGAGCCGAAACGGCCGTCCCGAACGGAACCGGCGCCGTCAAGCTGGAACACTGCGCGACTAAGACCGTCATCGTCGACGACGACGAAAAATTAACCGCGCTGACCGAACTCCTATCGGACGCGGACGGAATCGCGCTCGATACGGAAACGACCGGTACCGACGCTATGGCGGCGGAGCTGGTCGGAATATCCTTCTCCGTCAAGCCGGATTCCGGCTATTACGTCCCGGTCGGTCATAACGGCGGCCGGCAGCTTCCGCTCGAGCGCGTCCGCGAGGCGCTGAACCCGATTCTCGCCGACCCGAAGATCCGTAAAACCGGTCACAATATCAAATACGACCTGATCGTGCTGACCAATTTCGGATTTACCGTCCAAGGCGAAATCTTCGACACGATGATCGCCGGATGGGTTCTCGATCCGGCGTCAAACGCGCTCGGCTTAAAATCGATGGCGCGCGTCATTCTCGATTCGGAAATGACGACGATCGATACGCTGATCGGAAAAGGGAAGAACCAGATATCCATGGCGGATGTCCCGATCGAAGCGGGGGCGCCCCCCCCCCCCACGCCGATAATACGCTGCGGTTGGAAGAACCGCTGCGGAACGCTTTGGAAGCGCGCAACGCAATGCCGTTGTACCGCTCGCTCGAAATGCCGCTGATTCCCGTTTTGATTGAAATGGAACGCCGCGGCATCCGCGTCGACGTCGAAGCGCTCCATGATTTATCGCGCGTTTTCGGCGCGCGCCTGATCGAAATCGAGAAAGCGATTTACGACAGCGTCGGCTACCCGTTCAATATTAACTCGACGCAGCAGCTCTCGGTCGCGCTTTTCCAGGAACTGAAACTCGATCCGCCGCCGAACGCGAAAAAGACGACCGCCGGGCTGTATTCGACCGCCGCAGACGTACTCGAGGAAATGTCCGGGATGCATCCCGCGATCGACCTGATCCTTGAGAACCGCGAAATTTCCAAATTAAAGAGTACCTATGTAGACGCGCTGCCGTTGGCGGTTCATCCGCTGACAGGACGGGTCCATACTTCGTTCAATCAGGCAGGAACGGTCACCGGACGCCTCGCGTCCTCTTCGCCGAACTTGCAGAATATTCCGACGCGAACCGAATTGGGACGAAAAGTCCGCGCCGCGTTTATACCGGAAGACGGCTGGACGCTCCTGTCCGTCGATTACAGCCAAATTGAACTGCGGATTATCGCCCATCTTTCACAGGATGAAAATATGCTCTCGGCGTTCCGCGCCGGTCAGGATATCCATTCGGCGACCGCCGCGGCGATTTACGGCGTTTCTTCGCTCGGCGAAGTCACCAAAGAAATGCGCCGGCACGCAAAAGCGATCAATTTCGGACTGATCTACGGAATGAGTTCCTTCGGGCTAAGCCGTTCGACCAGCCTCTCCCGTCAGGACGCCGGCGAATTCGTCAAAATTTATTTCCGCCGATTCCCGCGTATCCAAACCTATCTGGACGCGCTGAAAAATCAGGCGGGAGAACAAGGATTCGTCGAAACGATGATGGGACGGCGGCGTTATTTCCCCAACCTGAGGACCCAGATGAACCGAAATTTACGCGCCCGCGAAGAACGGGAGGCGATCAACGCGCCGATCCAGGGCAGCGCCGCCGATATTATGAAAAAAGCCATGATCGCGCTTCACGCCCGTCTGAACGAATCGAAACTGCGCGCGCGTCTGTTGCTGCAGGTGCATGACGAATTGATGCTCGAATGCCCTTTAGACGAGCTGGACGCTACGCGCCGTCTCGTCCAAGAGACGATGGAAAGCGCGGTTGAACTCTCCATCCCGCTGACGACCGAAGCGCGGAGCGGCGCGAATTGGGGCGAACTCGAAGCGATCGACGCCTGAACGGCGGCGGTCCGGGAAAGTTTGAAAGATTGATGACGAAAGAAATTAACGACGAAACATTAATTCTCCGGGCGAAACGCGGGAATTTAGATGCGTTTAACCAGCTTGTGCTGCGCTTTCAGGACGCGGTTTTCAATACCGCGCTGAGAATTGTCTGCGATACTGCGATCGCCGACGACGTCGCCCAAACGACGTTCATTTCCGCTTGGCAGAAAATCGACACCTTTAAAGGCGAAGTCTTTAAACCGTGGATCCTGCGTATCGCGATCAACGCTTCATATGACGAGCTGCGCCGGATTCGCCGTCAGCGCTCCGTTCCGCTTGAGCCGCTGACCTACGAAGACGAAAACGAAACGATGGAAGACGCCGCCTGGATGTCAGACGATTCGGACGAACCGAAAACGCGCGCCGAACGGCGGGAAATTCTCAGCGCGATCGAAGCGTGCTTAAACGGATTAGCGACCGATTACCGCGCTGTTCTGGCGCTGATCGACGTTCAGGAAATAGATTATCAGGAAGTCTCCGAAATTCTCGGCGTGCCGTTAGGGACGATAAAAAGCCGCCTCTTCCGCGCGCGCGGGAAAATGCGCGATTGTTTGAAGAATAAAGGGGAACTTTTCGATCGCTATGATCGTCCTTAAGATTGAAAGCAGGATAAAAGATAAAATGAGCCGTGAAGAAAAGAACCTCGAGTTATTAAATAGTTATTTAGACCACGAATTAAGCGATTCGGACGCGCTGGAATTCGCAAAAAAACTTGCGGAGGATCCCTCTCTGGTTGAGGAACTAAACGAATTCCACGCCGTTAAAAATCAGCTCGGACGACTACGCGAAGTCAAGGCGCCGCGGAAATATATTTTAACGCGCGCCGAAGCGGCCGCGGCGAAGAAGCCCAGCCTGTTGGAACGGCTTTTCCCCGCCTTCCGGATCAGCGCCGCCGTATCGATGATCGCGCTGATCGTTTTGACCGTCGCTCCGCTCCTCGCGCCCGACCGTCAGAACGAACTTCTTCCGGTCGCGAAATCGGTCGCGTTGTCGGAAAATTTTGAAGCGCAGGACTATTCGCTCGAAAGTATCGCGGCGGGAGCCGTATCCCCGGCCGCCGATTCCGCGGGAGACGCGCAAATCGAAAGCTCCGAAGCCCGACCGGGTTATTTCTCTTCCCAAGGCGTTCGCGGCGGCAGTCCGAAGATGGAAGTCCTCGTATCGGCCGCCCGAAAATTTCCCGATAACCGCAGCGGCAAAAGCGCCGCCGCAAACGAATCGTTCAACGAAGAACGCGCGACGCTGGAGCTGAACGGCGGAACGAACATCTCGGAATCCGGTCCGGCGAAATTCGACTCCTTTATGGTATCGTTTACCGTGATCGGGATCATTCAACTGACGCTCTGCGCCGTTCTCGTCGTCTCGCTCGTTTGGATGATGCTGACGATGGCGAAGCGTTATTCCTCGCTGCGCTGAAATCCGCGCCCGAATCTATAAAAAACAGCAAACGGAGCCGATCCGCTCGAGATCAAGCGGATCGGCTCCGTTTTTAGTTCGAATCGATTATTTCGAAACGTTAAAACGGATATTCAGGATATCGCCGTCCTTGACCGGATATTCCTTTCCCTCCAACCGAAGCTTCCCTTTCGCCTTGGCTTCGGCGTAACTCCCCAACGCCATTAAATCGTCGTACGCTAATACCTCAGCGCGGATGAACCCCTTCTGGAGATCGGAATGAATAGCCCCGGCGGCCTCTGGCGCGGTCGCGTCCCGGCGTACCGTCCACGCGCGGCACTCGTCTTCCCCGGCAGTAAAGAACGAAATCTGGCCCAACAGGCCATACGACAGCTTGATCACGCGGTCCAGGCCTAACTCGGCAATCCCATATTCGCTCATGAAAATTTCCGCATCCCCGGGTTCCATTTGCGCCAGTTCCATCTCGATCTTGGCGCGAATGAAATCAACTTGGGTATGCTCCTGCCGGTACGCGATTTCCGGGAACGGCTGCGTCTCGTCCAGGTTGACCAGAATAAGGACCGGTTTTCGCGATAACAGCCCGAAACCGGAAATCGTCTTCTCTTCATCCGCGGTCAGGTCCAGAACGCGCAGCGGTTTTTCCGCTTCGAGCGTTTCGTGCAGCCGGTTAAAAAGCGCGATCTCGCGGTCGATAACCCCTTTATCGCGTCCGCCGCCCTTGCGCCGTTCGTCGGCGAGACGTTCGAGCTTCTTCTCGCAAGCGATCAGATCGTTCAGAATAAACTCGCTTTCCATCGTCAGAACGTCGCGTTCCGGATCGACGGTTCCCGCCGGATGAACGACCTGATCATTCTCAAACGCGCGGACAACGAGGATGAACCCGTCCATCTGCGCCAACTTGTTTAACAATTCGCCCGAAATCCCGCTTTTCCCCGCGCTCCCGTCAAGGCCGGCGATGTCTGCGTAATTGACCTTCGCGTAAATTTTTTTCCTCGGCTTGAACATCGCCGTCAGCGCGTCAACGCGCCCGTCCGGAACGTCGACGACCGCGTCGTGAATCTCGATTTTTCCGGTAACGGCGCCCGTCGGCTGCGTTCCGCGCGTCAGCGCGTTAAACAAGGTAGTTTTTCCGCACTGCGGCAATCCGATGATTCCTAATCTCATGAACGAGAGAACCTCCTTGACCCGAATTCGGTTTTTGTGTAAAATAAAAAAGTTAGAGCCGAAGTGGCGGAACTGGCAGACGCGCACGACTCAAAATCGTGTACCTTGTGTATGTGGGTTCGATTCCCACCTTCGGCACACAGATTATAACACGGGGTCATACCCCCGTCTAACGGAAAGAATCGCGGGGGCGGTTCTTTTTTTTATCCCCAGCCGCGGCTCTCCGGCCCTTTTTTTCACGCGCTAATTAAAGCCGGCTTTAATAACGGCGATTTAAATCGGCGCTTATTAAAGAAAAACGGTTAAAATTTTAATAAAGAGATGGAAAAGGAGGATTGATCTGATGAAACGCAGCGACCGCAGCGGACAAAATATTACCCAGCCCGCCGGCTACCGAGCTTTTATTCCAAAGCCCTTACCTCCGAAACCTCCGTTGAAATATACGGATAAAATGCTCGCGTTGTTATCAAACGCCGATCGAAAAATTGGGCGTTTAGACGGCCTGACGACAGTGCTTCCAAATCCGACCTTATTCGTCTCCATGTACGTTACGAAAGAAGCGCTGCTCAGCTCGCAGATTGAGGGAACGCAGGCGACGCTGCTCGACGTAATTCAAATTGAAGACTTATCCGGGCGAAAAAAAATAGAAGCGTTGGAAGTCACGAATTATATCAACGCACTGAATCACGGTATGCGCAGACTGAACGATCTTCCGTTAAGCTTGCGGCTTTTGAAAGAAATCCATCAGATACTGCTCGCAGGGGTACGAGGTGAAAATAAACATCCCGGAGAATTCAGAACCACGCAAAATTGGATCGGTTCGGCGGGCTGTACTTTGAACGAAGCCAGTTTCGTCCCACCCCCGCCGCATGAAATGATGAAAGCCCTCGCCGATCTTGAATTATTCATGCATACGGAAAATTCCGTCCCGAAACTCGTCCAAATCGCGCTCATTCACGCGCAGTTTGAAATGATTCACCCGTTCTTAGATGGGAACGGCCGAATCGGGCGACTGCTGATCGCGTTCTGGCTTTACAATCAGAAAATCCTGAATTACCCGCTCTTATATATCAGCTACTACCTGAAAAAACATCGGATCGAATATTATGACCGATTAAGAGAAGTCAGCGAATTCGGGAAATGGGAAGAATGGGTTCTGTTCTTTCTGGATGCCGTCGCGTGTACCGCCGAATCCGCGACAAATTGCGGACGGGACATTATCAAATTAAAAGAAGACTTGTTAGCCGAGTTTCAAAAAGATCGGAGAAGCAAGGCAAATATTAACGAACTGATCGACCTATTATTCGAAATACCGGTCCTGAAAATTACCGATATTCAAGCAAAACTCGGAACGTCCTATCCGACAGCAAAATCCCTGATCGACCTGTTTATGAGCCGGAACGTTTTATCCGTAGCCGACCCGACCCAAGCGAGGAACCGGTCCTTCGTCTTCGACGCATATTTAGCCTTATTGAACGAGGGAACGGAACTGGATTCGTATGAAACATAAAAAAACACGCAGCGTCGATTTTACGGTGACGCCGATAAGCGGAAATGCGGCCGCATCGTTATATACGCTAATTAAAGCCGGCTTTAATAACGGCGATTTAAATCGGCGCTTATTAAAGAAAAACGCCATTTTCTTTAATAACGAACGTATTAACCTAATTATAGATCATATTTTCAGACAAAATACCGACGCGCGGAATCCGGGCGTCAGACGGCGTCCGGTTCGGCCCGCGCGTAAACGGTCCTTAACAGATAAGGAACATTATCGCCCGGATTGATGACGAATATCCTTAATCCGCCCCCCGCAGTTCATCATTTCCGCCATTCCGCAGCGGAGCCCGAACAGGCGAATGTGCTATACTTTTCATTTATAAGCAAAAGGATAACGATTTACGGCGCATTCGGAGAGACGGAACGGAATGAACAATTCGGCAATCGCAATCGGGATCATCTTCGTCGCAGCGCTGCTGAGCGGGCTGGCGTCGTTTTTCGTATCGAAATTCGCCGGACGGTTCAAACGAGATTGGACCGTCCGTGAAAACGGCGAAGCGCTGAACGCGGTTCTCTCGGAAGCGCTTGAACGCGGCGACGCGGCGCATGCCGACCTGAACGGCGGGACGGCCGCGCCGTTATCCGGCTTTTTGACGCCTGCGCTCGAAAGCGCGAAGCGAATCGCGCGCCGCGCCGCCGCGGCCGATACCGCCCCGATTTTCAGCGCCGACAGCGGATTTAACGGCGCCGTCCTCGAACAGGCTGCCGATTCGGCTTACGCCTCGGTCGACCTCGACGCCGAATACGATCCGACGACCGTCCGAACGGCCGGGAACGACGCGCTGACACATCAAGGCGTTATGCTGACAGCGCTCGACGAGAGTCATGAACCGCTTCATCTTTCGATCGGCAGCGCCGGCGCGGAAATCGCGCTCCAGGATTTAGCCTTTGAAGCGAACGAAAGCCTCATTGTCGCCGGCGACAACCTGCAAGCGCAGGCAATCGGAACAGTCTGCGCCGAAAAAACGTTAATTGGCGACCGCGCGTTTTCACTGCCTGCCTTACTGCGAAAATATACGAAAGATACCGACGCAAAACGCGAAATCGCTCCCTTGCTGGCGATCGACGCGCTGCGTTGGATTTTGATCGGCGTTCTGATCGCGGCGGTCGTCCTGCTGCGCCTATTCGGATAAAAGAAAAGTTTATGAAAAAAATCCGTCCCCGCGCTAAAATTATTTTCGGGATCATCGGGATTCTGACGCTTATCTCGTTTTATACGCTTTCCCCGGAACTGATCTCGATCCGGCAGTTGTATTTGCGCGCGCTGACGCTGCTGATCGCCGCTTTTACAATGCTGCGGATCGTCGATTTCCTGATCTTTCAAGTCCGCGATTTAGGCGAACGGAACGCCAACTTTTTACATCGCTTCACAACGCTGACAATTTTTGCCGTCGTGCTGATCGTCGGATTCGCCAAAGGGCTGGATCATCCCGGCTTGCAGGCGCTGATTCTCACGATCCGCCGCGCGATCGAACCCGTTCTGGCCGGAATGGTCTGTATCGCGCTGCTTTACGGCCTTTTCGAAACCGCGAAAGCCAAACCCTCGCCCTTCCGCAGCGCGTTTTTAGTCAGCGCTTTCCTGTTCCTGATCCTTTTCAGCGGAATTCCCGAACGGCTTCCGCTGACCGAACCGATCCGGCGCGCTTTGACGTTCCTGAAATCGCTGCCGCTCGGCGCGATCAGCGGGCTGCTGATCGGACTGGCGATCGGCGCGATCGTCAGCGCCGTGCGCGTCCTCTTTTTTGCCGATGCGCCGGTTGAAGGAGAACGCCGATGACGAAGAAACTCGCTTGTCCCGTCTGCGGCGGTCTGAACCCCCGCTTGGCGCAACGCTGCGAGACCTGCGGCGCGGTTTTCGAAACGCTGCCTGAAGAACTGCGCCCGCTCGCGAACGAAAATGAACCCGACGCTAACGCCGTCCCGGCCGCTTCGGAATCCGAGGATAGCGCGCTCGACTGGCTCCGAAGCTTGATTCCGCCGATCGATTCAGATTCGGAAAGCGAAAACGACGACGGTTTCGAACCGTCCGAAGAGAAAACCGATTCGATAGATTCGCCCGACCTCTTAGGCGAATTATTCCCTGAAATCCGCGAATCGCTTAGCGCGCCGGATTCGCCCCGCGAAAGCGGCGGAAGCGCCGATCCCGAAGATCCTTTCGGCGCCGCTATAAAAAACGCCGCCCGGAACGATTCTCCCGAAACGGCGGTTCAATCCGCGCCGGCAGGCGACGAAGAACAGGAACGCGGCGCCGAAAACGAATTCGCCGATTTCGAAAATCACCGTCCCCAGCCGAAATGGGAAACGGAGCCGATACCCGAAAACGAGCGCGCTGATGAAATCGCCGCGAATGAAATCGATGAAGATGAAATCAACAGCGAAGAAAGCGGTCCGGACACGGATCCGGCAGGCGACCTGCCGCCGTCGCTCTCGCTTAACGAAGAGAAAAATGCCGGATCGGACGCCGAACCGGAAGAATCCTATTTCGATTTCAGTCTTCACCGTCCGCAGCGGAAATGGGACGACGAGCGTCCGAGCGCCGCGGCTGCGAAATCCGAACCTGCCGCCGAGCCGACGGAAACCGCCGGAACCGATCCCGGCGCGGATGAAGCGCCGAAGGAAGAATCTTCGAGCGGCGATCCCGTCGCTTCCCCACTCGAAGATTCTTCCTTCGAAGATAAAAACGGAGACGCTGAAAACGAATACTTCGATTTCAGCCGCCACCGTCCGCAGCGGAAATGGGACGACGATCGCGACGGTTCCGACGCTTCAACAGGAAAATCAGCCGAAACGGAAACGGCAGCGCAAGATTCAGGTCCGGATTCCGGCGAACGCGACGGGGACCGCGAGGATATCGGCGCCGACCAGCGCGAATACGTCGATTTCAGCGTCCACCGTCCGCAGGATAAAGTAGCCGACGCGGAAGCGCCGGAAACGAAAGCGGCGGACGGATCCGGCCCGGCTGAAACGAAAAACGAGACGGAAAATTCTTTCCTCCCGACGGAGGAATCGTCGCTCGTATCCGCTTTCTTAGCCGGACTGGCCGAAGACAGCGGGAAACCGAAGCCCGAAGCGGAAACGAAACCGGCCCCGCCGAGCGATAAGCCCCATTCCGAAAGCGCCGCCGATCCGAGTCTTAGCGATACTCTCGAAACAGGCGCCAGCGCAGTATACGACGAAATTTCCGAATTCTGGAACCCTGTCGGCGAACCGAATAAAGACGGCGAAGAAAACGGCGATGACCCAGCGGCCGAAACGGTCCGCAGCGGCGTTGAACCATACCGAAAAACGCCGATATCGGCGGCGGACGGGAACGCCGCGGACGAAATCGACTCGGACGCGCTGATTCCCGACGCGCCGAAAACGGACGGGCTCGACGAGATCCCCTGGAACCTGTTTGACAGCGGCGAAATGAATTTCCCGAACGTTCCGAACGCGCGCCGCGATCCGATATCGGCTATCGCGAAAACGTCCGCCGACGCCGCCGATTACCAACAGCGCATGGTCGCCGGAATCTTAAGTAAAGTTTTCCGCGCCGAACGGCGCAGCCGCGGTTTTTCAGATCCGCGCGCGCGCGCCAAAAACCGCCTGGCAATCGTCTTTTTCGCGCTTTTTGCGATAATCGGCGTCCTGATGATCCTGGGCGGAGATTTTCGGCTGCGGATTGCCGAGCTGCCGATCCGAAGCGGGAACGCCGAAATCGCCGGTTTCGCTGAAAAGATCGACTCGGCTTCAAGCGCGGATCGCTTTGAGATCATCTTCGACTATACCTTTGCGCATGAAGCGGCATTTAATCGAACCGCGCAGTCCGTCATCGAGAAACTCCGCGAGCGTCAAGCGCGGATCTTCATCCTCGCCGCCAATGACGCGGCGTATTCGCTTCTCCGCGAACTTTATCCCGAACGGGAAGGGGCGGACGCGCTTCCGATCGCTTACGTTCCCGGCCCGTTAGGCGCTCTGACGCTTGACGACGCGCGCGAAAACGCCGACGCGACGATCTTATTCGCCGCCGACGCCGTCCGCGCCCAGCGCTGGATCGAGACGCACCGGCTCGTCCGTCCTGAACTGCCGATATACATTGTCTCAACAGATCAATCCGCCGCAATCCTGCGGCCGTTTGCCCGATCCGAAGCGGTCGCCGGCGCGCTGCTGACGCAACAGGAAATGGCGGTCTTTCGCGGCGAGCCGGATACCCAAAATCCGACCCGCCAGACGGCGCTCTGGTTCCTGATCGGCACGGCGTTGGCCGCGATCTTCCTCGGAACGTCCGCGCGCGGACCGTTTACGCCGGCGATTGACCCGTCCCCGAACGGCGGCGCTGCGCCGTCCGACGCTCCGCTTAATGAAACGAATGAGAATGACGCCGCGGACAAATCGGAACCGGAAGGAGAACGCGACGCATGATGATTTCCGCCGAATGGATTCTGACGTTGGCCGGATTGGTTCTTTCAATCCTGATTTTCAGCCTGATCTTCGGCGATAACGGGCTGTTCCGTTTCGCCGGATCGATCCTGAGCGGAGCGATCGCCGCCGTCCTGACGCTGGTCTTGATCGAAAAAGTATTTTTCCCGTTCCTGGTCGTTCCGATCGCCGACGAGAACGCCGATTCCGGAATCAGGTTAGCCAGCATCATCACCTCCGCGCTGATCCTGATCCTGGTCTTCTTCTATTTCCGCCGATCGAGCCGTGCGGCGGTTCAACCGTTTATCGGCGTCCTCTATTTCAGCCTGAGCGCGATCGCGTTAGGCGGGGCGGTCAGCGGAACGTTAATCCCCCTGGTAAAAATGACGGTCCAGTCCTTCGCGAAAAGCGCTGTCGGGACAGATTCATGGCGCTGGGCGGAAGCGATCTTTACGTTAACCGGCGTCGTCACCGCGCTGATCTATACGCGTCAGCTCAGCGCCGAACGCGGCGCGGCGGCAGGCAGGACAAAACCCACAAGCGGCGGCGCGATCTTGAATTTCCTTGAACGCGTCGGCGAAATCATGGTCGCGATCGCGTTCGGCGCGATTTTCGCCGGCGTCTTTATCACCTCCGCGCTGATTCTGATCGACCGGCTCGATATCTTGCTGAACGGCGGGCGCGTCATTTCCGAAGGACTGTTCAAATGAGCGAAACGACCCCGAACCCGACCTCTCTCCCGCAATCGGTTCTCGTCGTCGATATCGGAACGATTCATACGCGCGTCTGCTTATTCGAAATTCGCGCCGAAAAATACCGCTTCATCGGCTCCGCTTCCGCGCGGACGACCCATTTGGACCATGAACGATCCGAATTCGTCGGCGTCGCGGCGGCGATCCGAAAACTCGAAAAAAGCGCGAAGAAAAAAATCCTCGATCTCGACGGAAATATCCTGCTGCCGATGCGGACCGATTGGAGCGGAATCGACCAGGCCGCCGTTTCGTATACCTGTACGGCCGATCCGGCGATCGCCATTCTCGGCGTCAGCGAAGCCGGAAGCCTGCCCGCGCTGCGCGGACTTTGCTCCCGCGTGGGGACGACGCCGATATTGGAATGCGCGCTTGACGACGGTTATTCAACCGCCCGGCAGCTTGACCGGCTGGCATCCGCCGCACCGCGCATTATCGTCTTCGCGGGCGGAACGGAAAACGGCGCGCGGAAAGCCGTCTACCGCGTCGGCGAAACGATTCGGCTCTATTGCCAGAGCCTCCCGCGCGAACAGCGTCCCCGTCTCCTCTTCTTAGGCAACAGCGAAACGCGGCTCGAAATCGAACGCGTCTTTTCAAAAATCGCCGATATTTCCTTCGGATCGAACGTCCTCGAAAGCGAACCGCTCGGCGACGACGCGCTGAACTGCCTGCTGAAAACGATGCGGCGCGACGCGGCGCTGCGGGCGCCCGGATTCGAAACGCTTCGCAAGCAGACCGGCGCATCGTTTATTCCCGGCGAATTTGCGTTTGGGCGTTCCGTCCGGCTGCTCTCGCGCCTGATCCGGAAACATCAAGTCGTCTTGGGCGTCAATATCGGCGCCGATCAGACGCTCGTCGCGCAGGCAATGGATCTGCGCCTTAACTTAAAAACGATCCCGATCGGCCTCGGCTCGACGCTGCCGCAGCTGCTGACAGAGAGCGACGCCGAAACGATTCAATCTCACGTCGATTTTCAAATCAAGCGCAGCGAGATCCGCGATTACGTACTGAATAAATCGCTGTACCCTGAACTCGTTCCGGCGAACCAGTACGCCGCCGAAATCGAAAACGCGCTGAAACAGGAATTGATCCGAATCGCGCTGCGGCGCGCCAAATATTTCAAGTTAGCCGCGTCGGGACGCCTATCGACCATCCTGCTGACCGGGTCGGGACTGCGCAACGTCGACGATCCGGGCGCGTCGCTGCGGGCGGCGATGAACGCGATCCGTCCGCTCGGCGCCGTCGATTACCTGCTGGATATTAACGGTTTGGCCGCTGTAATCGGAACGATCATGCACGTCAATCCGACATTGGCCGCGCAGATTATGGACAGTTCGACTTACCTTAATTTAGGAAAGATTATTCGTCCCCAGATTCAGGACGCGTCGCTCTTTACGCGCAAAAACGCGCCCCCGCTCGTCGTCAGCGTCAAAAACACCCATGGCGATAAGAAAGAATACATCCTTCCTTACGGCGAAATTTATCGGATTCCGTTAAACTATGGGCAAAATTATCAACTGGAATGGGTCTCTATTCCGCGCGGCGTCGAAACCCCGGGATTGAAACCGTTCCTGCCCTTCGGATTCAAAAGCGGCAGTTTCGGTTTGATCTTCGATTTACGCGACGAACGGAAGGAAACTGAAAAGGACCGCGTCGCTCAAATCGAGCGGCTCCGCCTCGAAAAGAAACAGCTCGGCGATTGGCGCGTCGGAGAAGGAGGACGTCAGGATGGCTAGCAGCAGCGAACCGATCGTCAGCGGCGTTTTTCGAACCGCCCGCGCTTTAGCGGAAGACGGAACCGTCGTCGTCTATCCCGGTCAAACGGCCGATCCGGCAACGCTGATCGCGTATCGGAAAGTCTGGACGCGTCACGAAGCGCTTTCAATTTCCGCCGCGCTGGGGATCGATAAAAACGAAAACGTCCGCCCGTACCTGACAATCCGGGACGGCGATTTCGTCTCGATCGGCGAAGAAATCGCGAAACGCGAAGGACGGAAGACGCGGACCGCTCTCGCGAAAAAGTCAGGGCGGTTCCTCGGACTGTCCGGGAACAAATTGATTTTTGAGTTCGTACCGATCGACCGGGAACGCTGCGTCGCCGGATTCCCCGGCGTCGTTACGGAAATTATCCCGTACCGCGGCGCGCGCCTCGAAACCGAAGGAACGCTCGTTCGCGGCGTTTGGGGAAACGGAAAATTCGGGCAGGGGATCCTGATGGCGATTGATTTCAACCGCGAGGACGGCGCGCTGACGCCGGGAGCGATTACGCTTGATTTTGCCGGCGCGATCGTCTTCGCCAATAGCTGCCGCGATCCTGAAGCCCTGTACCGAGCGGTAAAAGTATCGATGGGCGGGCTGATCCTCGGCTCGTTGCCGGCCGATTTGCTGCCGATAGCGGAATCGCTGCCGATTCCCGTGATCCTGAGCGACCGGATCGGGAGCGGCCGGATGTCCTCGCCGATTCAGCTCGCGTTGGGGAAAAATATTATTAAATTCGCTTATTTAACCGCGCTGACGAGCCGTTACGGGAATCCGCGCAAACCGGAAATCATCATTCCGAAAGACGAGTACGCGCCGAAAAAAGACAGCCCTGCCGAACCGCTCGAAGCCGGCGATACCGTTCGAATTATCGACGGATTTTACGGCGGGGAGATCGGCGTTATTCGAGAATTAATCCAACCCGACGCGCGCAGCGCTGAATTTGAACAGGTTCGGCTTTCGCTCGATCTGGAAACCGAGTTGATTCTCCCGATTCAAAACGTCGAGCGCGTCCGTTTCCCGAATGAGTAAAACTGGGGGTATATCATGGATTTTGACGATCAGGAAGTATTCGAAACCTTTGAAAAAGAGTTCAACCGAAAGGAAAGCTCGAAACGGCCCGGGAACCGTTTCCCGTCATGGATCGTTCCGTTGGTTATCGTATTCGCCGGCGTCATCTACTTCGGGACGCAGCTCGACCGCTTCCGCCCCGCTGCGCCTGCGGAAACGCCGGCCGTCGATATCGCCGCCGTTCAAAGCGAAGAACCGTTCGACAGCGCCCTGACCGAAACGGGAACGGTCGTATCGCTCGCGGAACCGGATTCGGACGAAGAAATAGGCGTTATATTCGGAAATACGCTGACGCCTTCTTTAACGCCGAGCGCCCCGCCGTCCTTTTTCGACCGTTTCACGCGCCTTTTCGCCCGGCCGACCGTCGAACCGCAGCCCGAAACGGACGACCCGTCGATCGAAATATCTTCCGAACCGAGCGTTTCCGCGCCGTTCCAACCCGCCGGAGCAGCGTCAAGCGAACCGTTCGCCGCCGCCGCGCCGGAGGTACCGACGATCGGCGCGCCCGGCGCCTCCGCGGATTCCGCGCAAAATCAGACCTCGAACCAAATTCCCCATGAACCCGACGGAGTCGTCGTATTGCGCGCGCCGTCAGCGACGCCGATAGCGTCCGGAAGCAATCCGTTTGCCGAACCGAGCGCGACGATTACGATCGAAATTCCGCTCCCGAGCGTAACCGCCGAAAACAAAGCGGCGCGAATCGATCCGTCCTTACCGTCGCCGATTGAAACCGCGGCGGCAGGGCCTTCGATCCCGACCGAAGTTGTCGCCCAAGCGGACGGCAGCCAGGCGGTCCCGATTTCAACCGCGGCGCTGACGCCGGAAACGGCCGACGAACCGGGCTTTTTCGAACGGATCGGCGCTTTCTTCTTCGGACCTGAACCGACGGCGGCAGGGCCTTCGATCCCGACCGAAGCTGTCGCTCAAGCGGACGGCAGCCAGGCGGTCCCGATTTCAACCGCGGCGCCACCCCCGGAAACGGGCGACAACCCGGGCTTTTTCGAACGGATCGGCGCTTTCTTCTTTAAACCCGAACCGACGGCGGCGGAGCCGCCGCTCCCGACCGGGGTTGTCGTCCAAGCGGACGGCAGCGAGACGATCCTTATTTCAACCGCGGCGCCGGAAGCGACCGATGAACCGAGCCTTTTCGAACGGATCGGATGGTTTTTCTTCGGCGCGCCGACGGAGATTCCGACCGTCGAACCGACGAATGATTTCGACGCGCCGATAACGGAACCGCTTGAAACGACGTCCGAAGCGCCGAGCGCGGTTCCGGCGAACGGCGCCGACCCGAAGCAGGCGTCAGAAAACAGCGTGAACAGCGATCTGAACGACGAACCGATGCAATTCCCGCCGGGGCCGACCGAAGTTTTTTACCTGCCGACGTCCGATATTGCGAACCCGCCGACGCTGATACCGCAAGGCTTCCAGCCGCAGCAGCCGGGGCCGACAGCGACGGCCGGGATCGGGCTCCCGCTCGTTACGCAAATCGCGCCGACACGGCCGTTTTCGAATTTACCGACCGTCCGCCCGACTCAGATTCAACCGTTCCATCCGACGCAGCAGATCCTCAATCCGCCGGCTTTCCGCGTCACGCCGACCGTCGGAGACGGAATTTATCTCTACCCGACCGCGCCGGGGCCGCAGCCTCAGCAGCAGCCGCATTTGCTGCCGACCGCGCTGCCGAATACCGGCGTCGGCGATCGCGCCGAGCTGCCGCGGAAAATTTTCGCTTTCATCGGTCTTGTCGCGTTGATCGTCATCGTCCGCGTTATCCGGCGCCGCCGGCAGAGCGCGCAAAAATAAACGCGTCAGCCGAAACCTACGGAAAGAAGAAGCAGCGTCTTATGAATTTCAAAACCCTCGTTATTCCTGCGATCGATGCGGCCGCCGGGGGGGGGGCCGCCGAACGTCAGCAGCGCCTGACAAAGCCGCTCGGCGCAATGGGCGATCTGGAAACGTTGTCGGTTCGGATTGCCGGAATGACCGCTAATCCGCTGCCGCGGCTGGAGCGGAAAGCCGTCTTCCTGATGGCGGCCGATCATGGCGTCTGCGCCGAGGGAGTCAGCCCCTATCCGCAGTCGGTCACGCCGCAGATGGTCCTGAACTTCCTGAATCAGGGCGCGGCGATCAACGTTTTAACGCGCCAAACCGGCGCGGAAGTCATCGTCACCGATATCGGCGTCGCTCACGATTTCGAACCCGGTTTAGCGATCCATCGCCGGAAAATCGCCCGCGGCACGGCGAATATCGCCGTCGGGCCGGCGATGAGCGCGGCGCAGCTCGATCAGGCGCTGACTGTCGGGTATGAAATTGCCGAAAACGCGTTTGAAAACGGCGTCCGTCTGGCGGCGACCGGAGAAATGGGGATCGGGAACACAACGCCGTCCGCGGCATTAACCGCCGTTCTGACCGGGCTGCCGGCCGCGGAAGTTACCGGCCGCGGAACGGGGATCGACGACGCCGGACTGGCGCGGAAAATCGCGGTTATCGAACGCGCGATCGCGCGCAACCGGCCGAACCGCGCCGATCCGTTCGATATGCTGATGAAATTAGGCGGATTTGAGATCGCCGGGATGACCGGCGTAACCTTAGCGGCGGCGGCGAACCGCATTCCGCTCGTCATGGACGGGCTGATCTCGACCGTCGCGGCGGCGCTGGCGGTCGAAATAAACCCCGGCGTCCGCGACTACCTGATCGCAGGTCATCAATCGGTCGAAATCGGTCACGCGCGCCTGTTGGAAAAGCTCGGACTGGAACCGCTGCTGAGACTGCGGCTGCGCGTCGGCGAAGGAACCGGCGCGGCGCTGGCGTTCGCGCTGATCGACGCCGCGCTGAATATACTGCGCGATATGGCGACGTTCGCCGAAGCCAACGTCAGCGGGAAAGAAGAAAACTAAAGACCAAGGCGCCCTTTTAGGATCGCCAAACCTTCAAAATAACCGGGGATCCCTTTCCCGACGATCGACGCGACGCAGCCCAGCCGGATCAGCGAATGATGGCGAAAGGCTTCGCGTTTGAAAATATCGCTGAGATGGACCTCGACCGCCGGAAGCCCGACCGCTTTCAGCGCATCCAAAATCGCCACGCTCGTCGTCGTATAACCCGCCGGATTAATCAGGATCCCGTCCGTTCCGTCGCGGTAAGCCGCCTGAATCCGGTCGATCAGCGCCCCTTCATGATTAGATTGGAAAAAAACCGTCTCCAGCCCCAGTTTCGCGCCTTCTTCCCGAACCAGCGCGACCAGTTCGTCATACGTCGCCGCGCCGTAAATCGCCGGCTCGCGGATCCCTAAAAAATTCAAGTTCGGACCGTTAATCACCAATATTTTCACCTGCTGCCCTCCTTAGCCGATAGCGCCGGACAATTTCGCGGACCACATCGTCCGGCTTTCCGCGATTTTCGACGCGGATATCGGAGCACTCCCGATACAGCGGCAAACGCCGCTCAGCCAGCGAATCCAACGACCGAGCGGCCAGCGAAAGCGGCCGGCCTTCCTTCGCGAGCAGGTTCAGGTCGCGTTCCAAAAAGATAACGAAGCCGTTCAGACGCAAGTTGATCCGGTTTTCGGGACGGAGAACGACGCCGCCGCCCGTCGCCAGAACCTGACCCGTTTTCTTTCCATATTCGGCGGCAATCGCAGCCTCGATTTCCCGGAACGCCGCCTCGCCGCGCGTTTCGAAAAAAGCCGGGATCGGCATTCCGACCCGCTCGCTCAGAACGCTGTCCAAATCCGCGAACCGTTTCCCGACGCGGGCCGCCAACGCGGCGCCGATCCGAGACTTACCGCAGCCGGGCATACCGACCAAAACGATATTCTCAGTTTCGGTCCGAAGCGACCGATAAACCTTTTCAATTCGTTCCGGATCCAAGGATTTATCCATGAACAATTCCGCGGCCGCGTGTGCCTGCGCGATGAGCATCGTCAAGCCGCAGCCGTTCGGGACGCCGAGACGCTGAGCCTGTTGGATCAGGCGCGTCGCCAGCGGATTATAGATCGCGTCAAATACGCCGGTCAGGCGCGGGAATCCGTCCAGATCGATCGGCGTCCCGTCCGTTTCCGGGAACATCCCGACCGGCGTCGTATTGACGATCAGGTCGGTATCTTTAAACGACGGGGCCCGGTCGTACGTTATCGGCCCGGAACGCGAAACGAAACGGATCGACGCCGCCGCCAAATCGCGCAAAACCGTCTCGACCGTCCGCGCCGTACCGCCGCCGCCTAAAATCAATACGTTTCTCCCCCGCGGGGAAAATCCGATCCGTTCCAACGCGAAACGGACGCCGAACGCGTCGGTATTATCGCCGATAAGCCGTCCGCCGCGGCGAAAAATCGTATTGACAGCGCCGATCCGCGCCGCGGACCGAGTCAGGTCATCCAAAAAAGGGATGACCGTCCGCTTATACGGAATCGTAACGTTCAGCCCGTCGTAACGCCCCGAACGGATAAAATCGCCGACCTCGTCCGGCTCGAGTTCGATCAATTCATAATCATACGCGCCGTCCGTCAGCAGGCGGTGAATCGCCGGAGAATAACTATGGGCTAATTTTCGCCCGATCAATCCGTACATACGATTTTTTCACCCGACCCGGTTAAACTTCCCCGTACGCGCCGAGGAAGGTAAACCCGTCCGTCCCCGCTTCAAGATCGCTCAACAGCGCGGTCACATCCGACGAATAAATTGAAGCGTCGAAATCGAAATAGAAACAGAATTCGAAATCTCTGCCGCCGATCGGGCGGCTTTCCAACTTCGTCAGGTTGACGCCCAATGCCGAAAATTTCGCCAGGATTTCATGCAGCGCGCCGGGACGATGACTGACGGACGCGATCAGGCTGATCTTATTCGCGCCCGGATAAATCTCCAGATCCTTCGAAATGCAGATAAAGCGGGTATAGTTGAACGAGTTATTCTGGACATCGTCGCGCAGAACGCGTAAAGCATACAGCTCGGCGCAGTTCCGCGACGAAATCGCGGCGATATCCGTCCGCTCCGACGCCGCGACCATCTTCGCCGCCGCCGCGGTATTTTCGACGACATTCACGTTGAGATTCGGATGGGCGCGTAAAAACTCGGAACATTGCCCGATCGCCTGTTCATGCGAATAGACTTCGCGCAAATCCTCAATCCGCACATCCTTTTTCGCCAGCAACGCGTGATGAATCAACATCCGGCAGCCGCGCACGATTGAAAACCGATGCGCGCGCATCAGGTCGTAAACCTGATTCACCGAACCGAACGAGCTGTTTTCGATCGGAAGAATCCCATAACGGCATAAACCGCTCTGAACCGCCTGGATAACGCCTTCAAAATGGCGAAAGTAGACGATATTCGGAAGCTTGAACAATTTATCGCAGGCCTGCTGCGAATACGCGCCCTCAACGCCCTGACAGGCGACGACAGCGCGTTCCGGAAAGACCTTTTCGGTCCGTTCAAGCGCCGATCGGATCCGATCCGCCAATTCGCTTTCGGGCGTCATGACGCGGGTTTGGTAACTCTTGCTGATATCGAAAATCGTCGAATAAAAAACCTTAATATAATTGGTCATCCCGTCTCCCGCCAAATCGGCGGCGCGGGTCAAAACGTCGCGTTCGCGCGCGGAATCGGTAACCGGCAGATGATGGTCCCGCTTATAGGCCGCGATCTCCGCCGCCGTTTCCATCCGTTCTTTCAGCAGATTCACCATCTTTTCGTCAATCGCGTCGATATGCTTACGAGCTGTTTTCAGGTCCATCTTCCATATTCTTTCAAAACATTTTTTACCGCGCCGGAATCGCTATCAGATCCGCCAGAACCAACGCCGTTACCGCCTCGACCGCCGGCAGCGCGCGCGGCACGATGCACGGATCGTGACGCCCCTCAATCGCCAGCCGGACGTTCCGCCGCTCCGAGAGCGAGACCGAGTCCTGTTCAAGCGCGATCGACGGCGTCGGCTTAATCGCGACGCGGAAAACGAGCGGCATCCCGGTCGTGATTCCGCCCAGAATACCGCCGTGACGGTTCGTCCGCGTTCGGACGGATCCGTCCGCGGCCATCTCAAACGGATCGTTATGATCCGACCCGCGCAGCCGCGCGGCCTCAAATCCGGCGCCGAACTCAACGCCCTTAATCGCCGGGATCGCGAAAAGCGCCCGCGCTAATAAATTTTCGATCCCGGAAAACATCGGATCGCCGATACCGGCGGGAACGCCGACCGCGGCGCACTCCACCGTTCCGCCGACCGAATCCCCGGCGTCGCGGACTTCGGCGATCAGCTTTCGAAAAGCGCGGCCGGCCTCATCCGAAAGCGCCGGAAATTCCATTCCGCTCAGCGCGCGCAAATCCGCCGCGCAAACGCCGGCCGGATCGAAACGCGAATCCTCAACCGAGCCAATCGACGAAATATGCGCGCCGATCGTGACCTGACGATCCGCTAAAAGCTGGGCCGCGATCGCTCCCGCGAAACAGATCGGCGCCGTCAGCCGGCCTGAAAATTGGCCGCCGCCGCGAATATCGTTCGCGCCGCCGAATTTTATTGCCGCCGCGTAATCGGAATGCATCGGGCGCGGAACATCGCGGATCCGCTCATAATCGTGCGAACGGATATTCGTATTCTCAATCGTGAACGCCAACGGCGCTCCGCAGGTCCGGCCGTCCGCCACGCCCGATAAAATCTGCGGACGGTCGTTCTCCCGGCGCGGCGTCGTTAAGGCCTGTCCTGGCGCGCGCCGCGCCATGAATCTCGCGATCGCGTCTTCGTCGAGAACCGTTCCCGCGGGAATACCTTCAATCACGCCGCCGATCGCCGCCGAATGAGACTGACCGAAAACGGTCAGCCGGAACTTATTCCCAATCGAGAACATTCGCGGAACCTCCTAAGCTCCTGAAATCCTCGAAAAACGTCGGATAGCTCTTTTCGACCGCTTCCCAACCGCTGATCCGAATCGGCTCGCTGCAAATCGTCGAGGCGATCGCCATCGCCATTACGATACGGTGATCCCCGAAACTGTCAACGTCGCCGCCGCGCAAACTTCCCGAACCGTGAATCGTCAGCGTTTCGGCGTCCTCGTCAATATCCGCCCCCAAAGCGCGCAGGTTCTGGCTAATCGCCTGAAGCCGGTCCGATTCTTTTAATCGCAGCCGGCCGGCATTGATAATTCTCGTCGTTCCCTGCGCCGCGCAGGCCAAAACAGAGACGATCGGAACCAGATCCGGCGCGTTGCGCGCCGAAAAGATAACCCCTTTCATCGGTTTCGGGAAAACGGAATAACCGTTGCGGACCCGGATCGCGTCCGAGCCGAATTCATTAATCGTCTGAATAATAATCGCGTCCGGCTGCGCCGAATCAGGCGGCAGCCCGGCGACGTTAACCGGCGTATTCATCGCGCCGGCGGCCAGAAAGAAAGCTCCGTTCGACCAGTCGCCTTCCGTAACAACCCGTTCCGGCGAGACAAGGCGCTGGCGTCCGCGTATGAAATAGCCGTCCGCTCCGGTCTCGATATCAATCCCGAAATGTTTCAGCGTCGTCAGCGTCATATCCACGTACGCCGCCGATTCGAGCGGCGACGTCAGCTCGATCACGGAATCTTCCTCCGCCAGCGGGAGCGCGAAAAGCAGTCCCGAAATATACTGCGACGAGATATCGCCGGGCATCCGGAACGTCCCGCCCTTTAACTGGCCGTTCATCGTAAACGGCAGCTTCCTGCCTGAAAATGTAATCCCATGTTCCGACAGCGCGTCGATCAACAGCTGGATCGGGCGTTCCGGAAGACGCCCGCGGCCGACGATCCGCCCCGTCCGCCCCAGTACCGCCACGATCGGCAGCATAAAACGCAGCGTCGAACCGCTCTCTCCGCAGTCAATCACGATCTCGGCCGGAGCGCGCGAATCGCGCCGAACCGGATGAACGCGCAGGCTTTGATCGTCTTCGCGGACGACGCGCGCGCCCAACGCGCGGATACAGTTGATCGTCGCCTGAATATCGTCGCTTAGCGGATCCGGTCCGATCTCGAGCGTCGTATCCTGATTAGACAGAGCGGCGCAGATCAGCTGCCTGTGTCCGTCGGATTTCGACGGAATCGCCTGAACCGAGCCGGATAAAAATCGCGGCTGAATCAGGATCGAAGAGGGAATGGTCGTCATGCGCTTTTCCTTTCTCTGGCTTTTTATTCCGCGGCCAACGCGAATATTTTTTGAAGATCCGCGATATCGAACGGCGTAAGACGGACTTCTCCGGCGCGGACCGGAAGAACGAACGTAATTTTCCCCGCGCCGCTTTTCTTATCGTTGGCGGCCGCCCGGGCGAACGTTTCGGACCCGCCCCCGCCGCCGGCGAATTCCGTCGGCAGCCCGTATTTTCGCAATAAAGCCTCGAGCCGTTCCGTCAGCGAAACTTCAGCGATTCCCAGCCGGTCGGCCAGGCGGCTCGCCATGACCATCCCGATCGCGACCGCGGCGCCGTGAGATACGGCGAAACCGGTAACCGTTTCGATCGCGTGGCCGAAAGTGTGACCGAAATTGAGCTTCCGGCGCTCGTTCCGATCGAGCGTATCGGCGGCGACGAAAGCGGCTTTGATCCGAATCGAACGTTCGATTGTCGTTTCGAGACTGTCTTCCCAACACGGCAGCTTTTCGAGATGGATTAAATAATCCTCGTCCGCGATAAACCCGTGTTTAATAATTTCGGCGTATCCGTCCGCGATCCGCTGCGGCGGAAGCGTTCTGAACGTATCCGGGTCGCAGTAAACCGCCGACGGCTGCCAGAAGGTTCCGGCGAGATTTTTCCCCTGCGGAAGGTCGACGGCGGTTTTCCCGCCGACCGACGAATCGACCGCCGCCAAAAGCGTCGTCGGGACCTGAATAAAACGTATTCCCCGCCGATAAATCGACGCCGTAAACCCGGCGAGATCGCCCGATACGCCGCCGCCCAGCGCAAGGATCAGGTCGCCGCGGTCAAATCGTTCCTCCGCCAGGATTTCGAGCGCGCTTTCGACTGTGCGGAACGTTTTATACGCCTCGCCCGCGGGAAAAACGAAACGCGAAACGTCAAGATTGGCGGCTCTAAGACCGGCTTGAACGGTTCGGCCGTATAATTCGTCGACGGTCGAATCCGTAAAAATCATGATCCGCGGAGAACCGAATTCAGCGCGGACGATTTCGCCGAGCCGCGCGGCAATCCCGCGTTCGATCATAACCTGATAATCGCCCTGCGCCGTTTGGATCGGAACGATAATCACTCGGCTATCCTTTCCCCGTCGATGACGGCCTTTCGCTCGCGTCCTTCCTTCAATAAATTGTAAACTGTTTCGCGCTCGCCGCCGGCAATCGCGTCGCGATACGCGCGCAGATTCGCGATCAGCGCGTCGATCTCCGCGACCAGATGAGCCGGATTCGCCATGAACAGTTCGGTCCACATCTCTTCGTTCAACTTGGCGACGCGCGTCATGTCTTTATACGATCCGGCGGAAAATCCGATATGGTTGAGCGCCGTCGGACTTTTAATATACGCGCTGGAAACGACGTGCGCCAACTGCGACGTGAACGCGATCATGCGGTCATGCTCTTCCGGCGTTGAAATCTGCAAATTCGCGAACCCAACCGACTGAAAAAGCTGCTTGACCGCGTGAACCGTCTCGATCGCCGTTCCGCTGAACGGAACGAGGATTATCGAAGCGCCGTCAAATAAACGTTCGCTCGAATAAGTGAAACCGGAGAATTCGCGCCCCGCCATCGGATGCGCCCCGATGAAAACAAATCCGTTCTCTGCGGCGAGCCGCCGAAGCGGTCCGCAGACAATTTCCTTCACGCCGCAAAGATCCATCACAATCCCGCCTTTTTTAAAGCGAGCGGCGTTCTCGCGCGCGTATTCGATCGCCGCCGCCGGATACAGCGCGATCAAAACCAGATCCATCTCGCCCAGGTTTTCAGCGTTTAAATCCGCGTCGATCGCTTCCAGCAGCCGCGCTTTCAGCTGAACCGATTCGATCCGGTCAAACCCGTAGATTTCATGTTCGGTTCGGCTTTTCAACGCTTTCGCCATCGATCCGCCGATCAACCCCAGACCGACAATACCGATTTTCATAGCACGCCTTCCTTCCGCAAGTCGTACGCATACGGATATAAATCCTTAACCGAGCGCGCGAGATCGTCAAACGCGTCCGGCGTCAGCGACTGTTTCCCGTCGCTGAGCGCTTTCGGCGGATCGTTATGAACTTCGACAATCAAGCCGTCCGCGCCGATAACCGTCGCCGCCAGCGAAACCGGCTTGACGAGCGCGGCGACGCCGGTCGCGTGACTCGGATCGACGATAACGGGAAGATGGGACTTTTCTTTCAGGTAAGGCACCGCCGCCAGATCGAGCGTATTCCGCATCGCCGTCTCGAACGTGCGAAAACCGCGTTCGCACAGCATAACCTTGCCGTTGCCGTTCGCCATGATATATTCCGCGCTCATCAGCAGTTCCTCCAGCGTATTGGCTAAACCGCGCTTGAGAAGAACCGGCTTATCCGTCATTCCCACGTCCTTGAGCAGATCGAAATTCTGCATATTGCGCGCGCCGATTTGGATCACGTCGATATCCTCGAACAGCGGCAGCTGCGACGAGGTCATCAGCTCGGTCACGATCGGCAGTCCCGTTTCCGCGCGCGCGATCTTCAACAAAGCAAGGCCCTGTTTCCCCAGCCCCTGAAACGCGTACGGCGACGAACGCGGCTTGAACGCCCCGCCGCGCAGGAGCGCCGCGCCCGCCGCTTTGACCCGTTTTGCGATCGCTACGATCTGTTCCTCGCTTTCGACCGAACAAGGCCCCGCCATCAGGACGCGGTGACCGCCGCCGATTTTGATCCCGCCGACGTCGATAACCGTATCGTCCGGATGAAAATCGCGGTTGGCGTTTTTATACGGTTCGCGGACGCGTTTGACCGTCGAGACGATATCGAGCGCGCGGATCAGGTCGATATCGACGACCGACGTATCGCCGATCAGTCCGAGAATCGTCGTATCGACGCCCGAGCTGAGATGAACGTCCAGATTGAGGCTTTTCAGCCACTGGATCAGGTTTTCAAGCTGGCGTTCGTTCGGATTCTTCTTCAAAATGACTATCATGCTTTTCCTCCCGGAATAAAAAAACTTCGCGATTGAATTTCACCTCGCGAAGTTTCTATGTCAGATTACGGTTTACCCCCGATAAAAACGTCCGTCGTTCAGCAAAATTCAATCCCGGCTTCCGAGCGGTAATAACGGAAACCGTAAAAATAAAAGCCGAAGTAAGAAACGGACGTAAAACGATTCATCGGATAACCTTTCAACAACGCTTATAGTCTATCATGAAGACCGTATTCGCGCAAACGATCCGTTACTGAATCCGCTCGACCCAATCCAACATGCGGAACATCGCCCCGCCCTGCAGCGCGATATGACCGCCGTCAACGTACATCTTCACCATCCAGGCCGAGGCGAAAACGATCAGCAGCAGCGCAAACGTCAGCCGTTCGTATCCGGCCCGCGCTTCGTCCGCCGTATCCTGAACGAGATCGGGCAGCGCCAGACGCGTCCGGACCGCCGCCATCAGCGGGAACAAATTCATTCCGTATAAATAAATCAGCCGCCCCCAATCCGAACTGAAAAGCGAAATCGTCCCCGTACTCAGGACGAATCCCAACGTCAGCCAGGCGAAAAGCGGATCGGCGCCGACCCGCCTGACCGCAGCCCGAACGATCCCGAAACGACGGTTCAGCAGCGACATCGGGATCAGGCTCAGTACCGCCGCGGTCAGATAGGAGAAAAACGTCTGGGGATATGTCAGCTTGTCGAAAACCGGCTGAAGCCCGTCTTTCAACGGAACGCCCAGCCATCCCATCGCGCCGCTTTGAATCGTCAGATCGTAATTCGGGATCAGCCCTTCCCAGGATTTCGCGATCGCTTCCAGATCGTAATACTGATTCGACAGCCCGAAGAGCCAGGTCAGATTCCCGATCAGGAAAATAACGCCCGCCGCGGCAATTAAGCCGCGTACGAAACGGGGCCGCTCCGCTTCCGTAACCAGGATCGCAGCCAGGATAAACGGGAAAAAGAAAAGCGCGTACTCATGGATCAGCGCGCCGATCTCGTACAGCGCGAGAATCAACGGAAACGCGATCCGCAACCGAACGCGGCGCGCGACCAGCAGGTACGACAGAAGAAAAATCAAAACCAGATAGACGTCTTTTCGCCCGTAAGCGTCGAAATTATACGCGACGAAAAGAAATCCGGTCGGGGAAAGCGTAAAAAGAAGCCATTCTCGCGTCGGAACGGAACGCGTCTGAACGAAAAACAGGATTAATTGCGCCAGATAACCGAAAATAACCGTCAGCGTCAAAAAGAAAATCGGCGAAAGATACTGCGACAGGTAATAAGCGATCCGCCCGACCAGACCGCGCCGGATAAACCCGGCGGCATAATTAATCAGCAGTTCGGTCCAGGTATATGATTCGAGCGGCGCGCGGTACAGCCGCAGACCGAAATAAATCATCAGGACCGCGATCCCGCTCAGGATCAGGATCCGATTCCGCGTTTCGCCTTGATTCATCCGCTCACCTCCATATTTCCGCCCGATTCCCCGGTTCGGCGCGAAAGAGCGCGCCGCGCGCGGTATATCAGCCGCCGCGCCGCCGTTATCAGCCGCAGCGACAGCCCGTACCCGCGATACAGCAGCGGCCGCAGCGGCAGATCGTACGCTCCCGGGGAAACGACTTCATAACCGCCGAGACCGCGCTTAAACTGATAAACGCCCCACATTCGGTCCGTCTCGTCAAAACGGTCCGGCGCGCCCCACAAGTCGTAAATCTTCGCGCCCGCGGTCTTCGCCGTCAGGATCGCTTCCCACTGCAGCGCGTAATTCGGCATTTTTTCACGGTGATTCCCGGACGACATTCCGTAAATATACCAGGCCTTCTCTGCGAAAATGAACAGCATGATAACCGCTACCGCTTCGCCGGCGACTTCGGCGATCAGCGGAACGAGCATCCCGGCGCTGAAAAAACGCGTCCAAACGTCCAGATAATAACTCTTCTCACGGATAATAAAACGATCGCGCGCCGCCGTTTCCCGATACAGCGCGTAAATCAGCTCAAAATCTTCCGCGCCGCCGCGCCGGATCGAAACGCCTTTTTTCAGCGCCAGCCGCGCTTTATAACGCGTCCGCTGCTTCATGTTCGCCGCCAACGTTTCCGCCTCAGGGCTTAAGTCGATCCAAACTGAATTCGCGAATTGAATCTGCGCGTCCGAATAGCGGTAACCGCGCCGTTTCAGCGTCTCGAGCCAAATAAGACCCGCCGCGTCCGCGCGGTAACCCGTTTCGCCGGGAACGCCGAACCCCAGCGGAACGTCCCGATCGATTTTCAGGAAAATCGCGCCGCCGCTCCGCGCGTCAGCTTCCAAATCGGATAAAACGCGCGCCGTCAGCGCGCCGTCGCCGATATCGAACAGCGGTCCGCGCGGAACGTAACGGAACTCATACGGCCCGGCGATCTTTTTCCGAAGCGTCAGCGCCGCTCCGACAACGTTCCCGTCCGCGTCGAACCATTGCCCCCAGCGCGGTTTCCAACCGTGCGCGCCCTTCAGCGCCCCCCACTGCGCCGTCTGCAAAATTGACGCGCCGGCCAGCGCCGCGGCGGATTCGTTCCAATCCGGCGGACAAACGTCCGAAAACCGCGCCGTCAGCGTTCTCACCGTTAAGCGCGCTCCCGGCGCTTTTCGTCGATCAGCGCCGCCAGCCGGTATAACAGCGGCGAATAAACTTTATCGAAACTTCCCAACATGCGCGCTATCCGCCCGCCGTAACCGCGTTTAAAACGGTAAACGCCCCAAAGTCCGTCGGCTCTTTCGCGGAACTGCGCCTCCAAAACCGCTGGGTCCTCGTCGGGAATCCCCCAAAGATCGTAATCGACGCAGCCATGCTCGGCGCAGATACGCATCGCGTGATATTGCAGGAAATGATTCGGCATCCGTCTCCGCTCCGCGTTAGCCGACGCGCCGTACAAATAATAGCCGCGCCTTCCCTGGATAAACAGCATCAGCGCGGCGATCGGTTCCCCGCCCGCCGTCGCGACCAGATTAAACGCCTTGCGTTCCTTCCGGAAAATATCGTATACCGTCTGATAGTATTCCCGGGAATGAACCCCGAACGCGTCGCGCGCGCCCGTTTCAGCAAAAAGCGGATAAAAAACGCCGACGTCGTCAGGGAGCGTCAACGTCAGCCCCTGCTCCGGACGCATTGAATAATTCGTGTTATAGCGCGTCTTCTGATTCATGCGCGACAGCCAGTCCTGTTCGGGAAGATTAACCGAAAGCAGGATCGTCCGCGGCGGCTGGACCGTCGCGAAAGCGGCGCGGAAATCGGCCATCGACGATAAAAGCGGAACGGCCTCGTCCGCGCGTTCCTCGATATCCGGCTCAACGCGCAAAAAGATCGCCTTTTCCCGGCGGCAGAGCGCATGAACTTCTTCCCAAAAGAGTTTCAGCTGATATTCGTTCCCGCCGCGTAAAATCGGCCCGCGCGGAATATACGCGACCGTCGCCCCGAACGTCCAGCGCGGCAAGCGCCGGAACAGGATCAGCGCCGCCGCCGCGTCCGTAATCACGCAACGCGCCGTCCAGCCGAATTTTTCCTTCACTTCCGCCCATTCCGCCGTTTGCAGCACGGAACAGCTCGGCTCGTCCGCGATAAACGCCTTCCAACGCTGCGCCGAAACTTCAGCCATTCGTTTTCGTCTCCGTCCCGAAACCGGAATCCGCCGCGCCCGACCCGTTGGAAGTCGAAGAAAGATTCAAATTTGCGTCGGGGATCACCTCGCTAAGATACGCGCGGACGCCCTCCGGATCGTCGGCTTCGATCAACGCTTCCAACCGGTCCAAAATTTCGTCGATCTGCGCGGGGCTCAATAAATCTTCGCGCCGGAGCCTGAAGATATCCGGATGAATCGTCGGATCGAGCGTCTGGCCTTCGTTCCAAAGATCCTCGCGCAGCTTCTCGCCCGGACGCATCTTCGTTTCGACGATCTCGATATCGCGCCCGACGGTCAGTCCGGACAAACGGATCAAATCGTTGGCGAGATCCATAATGCGCACCTGTTCGCCCATATTCAGAACGAACGTTTCGCGGTCCGTCGCCAATCCCGCCGACTCGAGGACTAAATACACCGCTTCGGGAATCGTCATGAAATAGCGCGTCATCTCGCGATGCGTGACCGTGACCGGGCCGCCGTTAGCGATCTGGCGCTTAAACGTCGGGACGACGCTTCCGCGCGAACCCAAAACGTTCCCGAACCGAACGGCGGTAAACGTCGCGTCGGAAAAATTCGATTCGTTCAATACGATATTTTCGGCGATACGCTTCGAAGCGCCCATTATATTGACCGGCCTTACCGCCTTATCGGTCGAAATCATGACGAACCGTTTGATCCCGTAAGCGGCGGCGATGCGGACGACGTTGCGCGTCCCGAAGATATTGTTGGTAACCGCTTCGAGAATATTCTGTTCCATCAGCGGAACGTGCTTATGCGCGGCGGCATGAAAAACGATATCCGGTTTGCAGCTCGCGAAAATCGAGTCGATTCGTTTTATATCGCGGATATCGGCGATCTGTCCGCTGACTTTCAGCTCGGGGAAGCGCATTTTCAGGTCGTTGATCGCCTCAAAAATACTGTTTTCGCCATGACCGAGAAGGATAATTTCCTTCGGCTGATAAAGCGCGACCTGCGAACAGAGTTCGCGTCCGATCGAACCGCCGCCGCCGGTGACTAAAACGGTCTGATCGGTCAGGATCGAGCGGATATTCTCGGCGTCCAGTTTGACCGGATCGCGGCGGAGCAGGTCGGTAATATCGACTTCGCGAATATTGCTGACCGAAACTTTTCCGTCCAGGATGTTATAAATTCCGGGCATGGTTTTGAACGTGACTTTCTCCTGACGGCAGACGTCCGCGACAACGCGGACAATTCGTCCCGGCGCGCTTGGTATCGCGAAGAAGCAATCTGTGATATTGAACTTGTTAATAATTTTGGGCAAATCGAGAATCGCGCCTTCAACGCGCTTCGAACGGATAATCAGTTTCCGTTTTTGAACGTCGTCGTCAACAAAACAAACGACGTCGATCCCCAGCTGCGGGTTGCGGACGATTTCGTTAAAGACCAGGATGCCGGCGTCGCCCGCGCCGATAATGACGGCTTTGCGATGAAATTTCCGGTTAAGGACGGCTTTCTGCTGCTCCATGTCATGCGAAAAGCGGATCAGGTAACGGACGCCGCCGACCGCTAACAGCGAAAACAGCGCGTCAATTACAAAAACCGAACGCGGATAACCGACCATGAACGACATCCGGTTCAACAGCAGCATGATGACCGCGACGGTCGCCGAACTGACGGAAACGGCGATAATAATCAATCCCGCTTCGGGAATACTGGCGTGGGACCACATGCGGCTGTACAATCCGAAACTGAAATACAGAATCGGCTTGATAACCAGCGCGACGACGATCATGCGAAGCATGAACGGCTGAAATTTGAAAAACAGGTACGAAAGTTCAAACCGGGACAGGAACGCGAACAGCACGCAGAGACCGATCAATACGATATCAGCCGCGAAAACATGACGGTTACGGAGAGATTTCACCTTACGGAGTACCATTCGCCGCCTATCTTCCTTTCAGCCAGAATACCGATTGAACGGTCTTAAATAAGATCGACAAATCTAACCACAGACTCCGACGCTTAATATAATATAAATCATATTCCAACTTGACCGCGTTCTGTTCCGACCCCGAGGCGTAGCCGTAATTAATTTGCGCCCAACCGGTAATTCCGGGTCGGACGAGAAGACGGCCGCGGTAAAACGGGATCGTTTTTTGAAGCTGTTCAACGATTTCTTTCCGCTCCGCCCGCGGACCGACGAGCGAAACGTCTCCGCGCAGCACGTTGATAAACTGCGGCAGTTCGTCCAAATGGCTCTTGCGCAGGAAATTTCCCGTCCGCGTAATCCGCGCGTCCGCTTCGCAGGCCGGCCGCGCGACCCCGTCCGCTTCCGCGTCGGTAAACATCGTCCTGAATTTCAGGATCTTAAACGGATCCCCGCGCAGCCCCAACCGTTCCTGCGTATAGAAGATCGGGCGGCCCGAGTCGATCAGGATCGCCAAGGCGATGAACGGGAAACAGATCCCTAAAAAGAACATGCCGATGCAAGCGCCGGCCAGATCGAATACGCGCTTCATGACATCCTGCAGGACGCTTGAATGCGCCTGGTCGTAGAAATCGCGGACCATCCAGTCCGTCCCCAACAGGTAAACCGGGATCCGCTTCAGCAAGTCTTCGTACACACGCGGCATCGTCAGGACCGTCAGTCCGGTTTCTTCCGCGATCGTCAGCGCTTCGAACAGATCCTTATTCATGCGGTTGCTGATCGCCATGATCACATGGCTGACGTTATACGTCGCGATATTTTTATAAAATGAATAAGAATCGCCTAAAACCGGCGTATTTTCAATAACCGTCCCGATTTTCTCGGGATCGTCGTCGATGAACCCGACTAATTCGTACGGCGAATCTTTCGTCTCATGGATAATCTCCGCCACACGCGAACCGGCTTTTCCCGCCCCGACGATCAGCGTCTTCGCTTTCAGGTTCGCCCCCGTCAGCGCACGGATATAGATTATCCGCCACAGCAGCGTAAACAGCGAACAGCACAAGATAAAAACGGCGACGCCGCGGCGCGGCAGCGCTTTCGGCGGCGCGACGAAGAAAATAATCAAGTAAGTCAAGAAACCGGACACCGTAATAATCGATATCGCCGTCATCGTAAAGCGCATCGATCCGGCCCGTTTCACGTCATAAAGCGGAATCAGCAGCAGCAGCCACAAAATCGGCAGCAGGTAAAACCAGTTATCCGGCCTCTCGGCGAAAAACTCCGGCGAAAACCCGAACCAATCGTCTCCGCGCGCCCAAGTTATCAGCGCGATCAGCAGTGCTAAGCTCGTCATCGCCAGATCGCCTAAAAATAAGACGGTCCGGCGTTCCGACTGCGTCAGTCTTGATCGCAGCGATCTTTTATAAACGTTATTCGTCATTCGCACGCCTCCCCGTCAAGCGGGTCCCGCGATTTCTCCCTTTTCGAAATTTCCTTGATAAAAAGCGCCGGTCGGGATACCGGCGGATTATTTTTTACGTTCCCGGCTTTGTTTTCCGCGCTTTGAGGCGAATCCGTTCCGCAATATGGCGCAGGAATCCGAACCCCCAACAAAAATGCATCGTAAAGACCGCAAGCGGCATCCCCGGAATCAATCCGAGGTCATCGTTTCTTCCCGCGGTCCGAATCGACACGAATAACAAAGCGCCGACGTAGATGATACACATCAATAATAACATAGACCGCGCCGGATCCGAAAAGAGCGAAGCCAAAATCAGCAAACCGAAAGCCAGAACGAACAACGGCGGTAAAAACTGACGCCAGCGTAAACTTTTCGGCGCTTTCGCGAGCATCGCGACTTTCCAATATCCGTAGCGGTAATACTGCTTCGCCAAAGCGGCAAACGAACCGCGCGCGAAATAAATCGAACGGATCGCGGGATCGAAGTAAATTCTCCCGCCGTTGTTTCGGATCCGAACGTTCAGATCGTAGTCTTCGTTGCTGAGAAGCGTTTCGTCGTAGCCGCCGAGCCGCTCGAGCGTCTCGCGCCGGTACGCGCCGAACGGAACCGTATCGACGGTTCCGGCCGTTTCCGAATAACGGTATTTCGCGTCGCCGACGCCGATCGGAGAAGAAACCGCCGCGGCGATCGAACGCGCCGCCCAGTTTTTCCCGCCCGGAAGAATATCCCAGCGTCCGCCGACGTTCTCCGCCGTCCCGGCCGTTAACGCCGCGGCGCAGCGTTCGATATAATCAGGATTCGGAACGCAATGCGCGTCCAAGCGCACAATCACGTCCCCCGCCGCCGCCTCAATCGCGCGATTCAGCCCAGCCGGAATAATCCGATCCGGATTATCGACGACGCGAACGGAAAGAGCCGGATGCGCCGCCGTCCAGGAACGGATTTCTTCAAGCGTCCGATCGGTCGAACGTCCGTCCGCGATCAAGACCTCAATCCGTTCGCGCGGGTACGTCTGCCGATCGATTGCGTCGAGAAGAAGCCGAATCGTCCCCGCCTCGTTAAAGCAGGGAACGATCACTGAAACATTTTCTCGGGACATCGTTAAATTCGTCGAAAGCTTCGGCTACGGAATCGCGGCGATAACTTCAATCTCGACCGCCAGTCCTTTCGGAAGCTTGGCGACCTGAACAGCCGAACGCGCCGGACAATCCGCTTTGAAAAATTCGGAATAAACCGCGTTCATAGCGGCGAAATCGTTCATGTCGCGTAAAAAGACGGTCGTTTTTAATACGTTTTCCAAGTTTGTCCCCGCGTCTTCTAAAATTCCGGCGATGTTCGTCAGCGCCTGACGGGTTTGTGATTCGACGTCATCGCCGGCGACCTCGTTCGTCGCCGGATCGATCCCCAGCTGCCCCGAAGTAAAAAGGAGCTGATTAAAAACGGTCGCGGTTGAATACGGCCCTAACGCTGCCGGAGCTTTGGATGACGTGATAATTTGTTTTTCTGTCATGATTTTGTTTCTCCCTGTTTTGTCCTTGTTATTTTACCATGCGGCGCGCGTTTCCGTTCCTTTCAAGAAAGGAAAACGAAGGCCCCGGATATCCGTTTCGGGACCGGGGCCTTCCGTTTCGGTCGGATTAGAACCGATTTATATTCCTATTGCATATTCCTATTGAAGCGACCACTTAAAAAAGTTCTCTTTCCCGCCCAGAATCGAATAGGTCCGTTTCACCGCGGGATCGCAAAGCTGCGAACGGGTATACCAGTAGATCGGAGCCATCGCAACGTCTTCATAAACCAGGATCTGCTCTGCGTCGGCGTAAAGCTTCGTCCGTTCCGCGGTATCTTCGAGCGTCTGCGCCCGGTTGACGAGTTCCTCGTATTCCTCGTTGAACCACATCATGCCGCCCGACGGTTCGCTCCCGGCAACGCCGTCAATCGTCGGGTTCGCGGAACCGCCTGACGAGACCGCGTCGTTTAAGAAGTTAGCCGCGTCCATATAATCCTGGCACCAGCCGAGACGGTAAACCTGCGGCGTTTCTTTCGATCGAATCGTCTTATAGTAAACCGCTAATTCCTGGCTCGTGATCTGTGCGTCGATACCGAGAACGTCTTTCCACATCTGCTGAATCGCAACGGCGATCTTATCCTCGTTCTCGCTGGCGTTATAAATGAGTTCGATCTTTATATCCAACGGATCGGCGATTCCTGCGTCCTCCATATACGACGCAATCAACGCGCGCGCGCCTTCCACGTCATATTGAATCCCCAAATCCGGATACGCTTCAAGCGTCGGAGCGGCTAAGAGACCGGGCCGCGAGAACCATCGGGCCGGCGCTTCTCCGGACTTGGTCACGCTGTCGATAAGCGCCTGACGATCGATCGCCATCGAAAGCGCGCGCCGAACCCGCGCGTCGCTCACGAACTCCGCCTTCGTATTAAAACCGTAATAATACGTACACATGTCCTCGCCGACGGAATACGCTTCGCTTAACGCCGGATCGCTCTTGATCCGATCGATTTCAGCGGTGGGAATCTCAAACATGCCGGTCAGCGACCCGGCTTCAAATTCAGCCAACGCAGCCGAGTTGTCGAGAAAACGGAAGACGATTTCTTCGATCTGCGCCTGCGGAACGGTTTCCACGTCGCCAGGCCAATACGGATTCTTAACGATCGTGAACGAATCGTCATGGATCCACTCTTTCGCGGCGTATGGGCCGTACGTTTGAACGTTTTCGATCGAAGTCCAAAGATCCGCCGCCGCCTCCGTACAGGCGTCGCCTTCAATGACCCAGGACGGAACAGCGTTATACGTCCAGAGTCCAACGATCATGTTATTCGCCGCGAATTCGGCGACCCAGGTAACTTCCAACGTCGCGTCGTCAAGCGCCTTGACCTGGACGCTGTCTTTCGTCGCGCCTTCTTTTCCGGAATAAAAATCCGCCGCGCCGACGACATAATCAGTCACGATAAACGCGTAATCGGAAGCGGTCGCGGGATCAGCCGAGCGCTTAATCGCGTATTCGAAATCCCGCGCCGTAACGAAACGGACGTTCCCGCCGCAATCGACGATCGGCTCGACCGCGTCGGTTTCCGGATTGTATCTGACCCAGGGGATATCCGTCCGAATCTTGTACGTATATTTAATCGATCCGTCCGCAGCGGGTTCGCTTTTTTCAAGTTCGGTCGCGATCGCGTTCTCAACCTCCGCCGTCTCCTCGTTCTGCATTGTCAATCCCATGAATATCAGCTGAATAATCTGATTTGAACTCGTATTCGTCGCCAACGCGGGGTCGATCGTCGGGACGTCGCTCGCGCCCAGAAGCCAGGAAATCGAATCGTACGAACCGTCGTCCGCCGCGCGGTATAAGTCGTCGGGTTTAACCCCGGACCGACCCGTAACCGAAACGGAAAAACAGAGGACCGACAAAAGCGCCAGGCTTACCCATAAAAACAATTTTCTATTTTTCATAAACTCTCCAATTTTATTTATAAGACCACTTATAGAAGTTTTCAACGCCGCCGAGAATCGAATACGTACGGTTCAACTTCGGATCGGACAGCTGCAAACTCTTGTACCAGTAAATCGGCGCCAGCGCGGCGTCCTCATAAACGAGAATATTCTCAGCTTCGGCGTAAAGCTTCGTCCGCTCGATAGGATCGAGCGTTCGGAGCGCCGCCGTAATCAAATCTTCAAATTTTTCATCGTACCACATCAACGTCCCGGTCGGCACGGAGCCCGGATTCCCGTCCTCGGTCGGGTTCAGCGACGCTCCGGAGCTGACGCCGTCGTTCAAAAACGTAGCGTTATCCGGATACCCGGCGCACCACCCCATCCGAAAAACCTGCGGCGTATCTTTCGACCGCGTCGTTTTTACGTAAACCGCCCATTCCTGGTTTGAAATCGTAATATCGATCCCCAACGCTTCTTTCCACATCTGCTGAATCGCGACGGCAATTTTGGCATGGTTCTCGCTTGTATTGTGCATCAGCTCGATTTTAATCTCGGACGGATCGGAGATTCCCTTTTCTTCCATGTACGCGGCGAGAAGCTCCTTAGCCGTTTCCGGATCATATTTAACGCCCAGATCCGGGTATTCTTCAAGCGTCGGCGCGGCGACCGTCCCCGGGCGGGAGAACCACTGAGCCGGAACCTGCCCGCCTTTCGTTACGTTGTCGATAAGCGACTGGCGATCGATCGTCATCGACAGCGCGCGCCGGATCCGGGCGTCATCGACAAATTTCGCCGTCGAATTAAAGCCGTAATAATACGTACATAAATCTTCCCCGGCATGGAAAGCCTCGGCCAGGTTCGGATCGGCCTGAATCCGATCAATCTCAGACGTGGGGACAACGTTTGATCCGGTCAGCCCGCCTGACTCGAATTCAGCCAACGCCGCAGCGCTGTCGAGAATGCGGAACGCGACTTCTTCGATCTGCGCTTGCGGAACGGAGGCGATATCCGCGGGCCAATACGGGTTCATGACGATCGTCAGCGAATCGTCATGGATCCATTCCTTTACGGCGTAGGGGCCGTACGTTTGGATATTTTCGGGCGTCGTCCAGAGATCCGAAGCCGCTTCGGTACAGGTATCGCCGTCGATAAGCCAGGACGGAACGGCGAAATACGTCGGACGCCCCGCGATCATGTTATTGCCCGCGAATTCGGCCAGCCAGGTAATCTCCAGCGTCGCGTCGTCAGCCGCGCGAACCAGAATTCCGTCAGGATCGGCGCCTTCGCCGCCGGAATAATAATCCGCCGCGCCCTTAACATAATCCGTAACCATATACGCGTAATCGGAAGCCAGCGCCGGATCGACGACGCGCTTAAGCGCGTATTCAAAATCCTTCGCCGTCAGGAACCGAACGTTCCCGCCGCAGTCGAGAACCGGCTCGACCGCTTCCGATTCAGAGTTGTACCTGACCCAGGGGATATCGGTCCGGAGCGTATAGGTATACTTGATCGATCCGTCCGCGGCGCTTTCGTCTTTTTTCAAATCCGTCGCGACCGCGTTCAAAACGTCCGCGGTCTCCTCGTCCAGCATCGTCAAGCCCATAAAAACCTGCTGAATAACCTGATTCGAGCTGGTATCGGTCGCCAACGCCGGATCGAGCGTCGGAACGTCGCCGGGACCGAGAGACCAGGACATCGTATCATACGAACCGTCGTCCGCCGCTCGATAGATATCCCCGGGCTTAACTCCGCTCTGAGCCGATACGGCGAAGCTTCCGATAAACAGGGCCGAAACGAGTACGAAACTCAACACAGCCGACAAATTCAAATTCTTCTTCATCGTTCCTCCATGACAGATAACATTGAAACGCTCTGCAGCGATGTCCCGGACAAAGGGCGGCTGCTGACCGCTATGCCAAAATGAATTGAGAATCGCCGAAACCGGCGCCCAGACAAACGACGAAATCTGATAAGATTAACGTATAGTTAGCTGCGTACGGTTATTTTAGCACGCGCGTCCGCGATCCGTATAAAAACGGGAACGTTATTATGACACGCTAAAGCGATAAAGCAAAGGAATGCGAAACGATGTTTCTCTCATTTTTATTTCCGAAATATCCTCGTCAGTACAAAGAGGAAGTTGAACGGCTGACCGAAGACCTGATTTCGATCGGAAAGAAAGAAGATTACCTGTCGGAACGGAGCGGCGGGCCGTTTGATCAGAACTGCCGGCATAAGAGCGCGCGCGAAATCGGCGAACGCTTCTTTGAAATCGGCGGAATTCCGCTGATGGAAGACCGCGTTCGTTTAATTAAGCGGAAAGTTTCGAAAGAAGGCGCGGCGCACTTAGAAGCCTGCTGGCGCGCCGTCGGCGGAATTTTCTAAAAGATAACGATTGGAAATAAAAAACGAGGGACAGGGTCTTGACCCTGATCCCTCAATTATTATTCAAACCCGCTACGATCTGCCGCGCATCTGCGGATCGAGCGCGTCGCGTAGCCCGTCGCCGAGGAAATTGAACGCGAACATGGTTATCGCCAGCGTCAGCGCCGGGAAAATCGTCTGGTTCGGATACGTCCTGACAACCTTCGCGCCGTCCGAAATCATCGCGCCCCAGGACGGCGTCGGCGGATTCACGCCCAAACCGATAAACGACAGGAAAGCCTCCGTATTAATATACCCCGGGATCGAGAGCGTTTCCGAAACGACGAGCGGCCCGATAATATTCGGAAGGATATGATTGAACAGGATACGCGAATCGGTCGCGCCGATGGATCGCGCCGCTTCGACATATTCTTTCTCTTTCGTCGATAAAACCTGACCGCGCGTCAGACGCGCTTTCGTCTGCCAAGCGGTTAAGCCGATCCCGATAAAAATGAACATCATTCCGCCCAGCGAATTATCGATCGCGGATACGAATGAAACGAACGAGCCGGGCGCCGCTTTCGCCGTCGCCGATCGGAAGAACGTCATCAGCAGAATCGTAAACAGCAAACTCGGGAAAGCGTATAAAACGTCTACGATCCGCATCATAATATTATCCGTCCGTCCCCCGACATAGCCGGAAATACAACCGTAAATCACGCCGATCAGCAGAGAAACCATCGGGCCGATAATCGCGATAATCAACGACACGCGCGAACCATGGATAATCCGCGAAAGCAGGTCGCGCCCGACGTAATCGGCGCCCAGGATATATTTATTCGGATCATCCGCCGGAGGCTTCGCGTACCCCGCCATTGTCGGGAAAATTTTCGTCAGCCAAGGCGGAACGGCGTTCTGCTCCGCCAGCGTCTGCGTCGCATAATCGAACGGCGCCAGCTTATCCGCGAAAATCATCATCAAATAAAGCAAAACGATAATAATCGCGCCGATCACCGCCGCCCGGTTCCGCATCATCCGGCGCAGCGCGTCTTTTCCCAAAGATTCGGATTTAATCGCGATCGGGTTCCCGCCCGAATTCGCGTTTTTTACCGCGTTACTTAAATTAGCTGCCATTTTCCGTTCCCCCTATCCTTTAGTCGTAACGAATCCGCGGATCTAAAAAGCCGTAAACAAGGTCGACGATCAAATTGGAAAAGACCAGAAAAACGGCATAGATCAAAACCGTACCCATAATAACCGGATAATCGCGGTTCGTAATACTGTTGACAAAATAGCGTCCCATTCCCGGAATACCGAAAATCGTCTCGGTCACGAACGTTCCGGTTAACAGCGCGGCGAACATCGGGCCCAAAATCGTAACGACCGGAATCAGCGCGTTTTTTAACGCATGGCGGCGGACGATCAGGTTCTCTTTCAGCCCTTTAGCGCGCGCCGTTCGAATATAATCTTCGCGGACGACCTGAAGGAGCGAAGCACGCGTCAAACGGGCGATCGACGCCGACGAAGACAGCCCTAAGCCGATCATCGGCATAATCGCGTATTTCCAATATTCCCAGGTCCAGGTATTCGGAAGGAAACCCAACGTAAACGGCGGCTTCGACCCCCAACCGGTCACCGGGAGCCATTTCAGCGACACGCCGAAAACCCAAATCAGGATCGGGCCTAATACGATAACCGGAACCGAAACGCCGAAAATCGCCAACGTCATCGAAAGATAATCCAGAAACGAGTTTTGCCTGATCGCGGCGATAATCCCGAGCGGCATCCCGACCAGAATCGCCAGACAGAAAGCCCAGAATCCGAGCTGAATCGAGATCGGGAGCTGATCGCGGAGCATGTCGTTGACAGTTCGTGATCTTGACGTATACGACGGGCCGAAATTAACCCAGCGGACATGATATTTCCCGACCTTGAACTTAAACAGCGCGTCGTTATCAATATTATTCGGGAATTTCTCGGCGCTGATTCGCGGAACTAAAAGCGATTTAATATATTCGAGATATTGGATATAAAGCGGCTGATCGAGATGATAACGTTTTTCCAAATTCGCAATAATCTCTTTCGGAAGCGGTTTTTCCTTGTCGAACGGACCGCCCGGAACGAGATGCATCAATCCGAACGTAATCACGGAAACAACGAAAAGGACCAACAGCATATAGAGTAACCTTTGAAACAGATATCTGCCCATTTATTCCCTCCGATTATCACGGCGCGATCCAACGCGGTTGAGCCGCCGCCGCAGGTTTCGTCCGGTGGCTTCCCGCCGCGATCGCGAATATTTCGCGGAGGAAAACGCTCGGACGATATAAAATCTTGCTGACTGAACGAAGATTCGTCGCGCTCATCTTCTAAAAACCCATAACGGCCAACCATGCTGACAATCATGGCTCTTTGAAGTTGAACGCCCGCCGGTTTCCCGGCCGGG